>JAEWLD010000112.1 GCA_023393485.1 Bacteroidota bacterium | reverse complement strand
CTCCGACGCCGATTTGGCGGAATTCAAGGAGTTGATTCTCAAGAAAATCGAAAAAGCACAAACCGACCTTGACCTTATAAAGAGCGCATACATGAATGATCTCAACAACGGCACCGACGATACCTCGCCGACGTTCAAGGCTTTCGAGGAAGGCAGCGAAACCATGTCTAAGGAAGCGAACTCACAACTGGCAATCCGTCAGGAAAAGTTCATCCGCGACTTGAAGAATGCGCTGTTCCGCGTTGAGAACAAGACTTACGGCATCTGCAAAGTGACCGGAAAGCTCATTTCGAAGGAAAGGCTCAAAATCGTTCCGCATGCAACGATGAGCATCGAGGCGAAAAACCTACAGCGATAATATTGATAAATTTCAAATCCCAAATTCCAAATTCCGATTGCGGAGTCTGGAGTCTGGGATTTTTGTTTGACATCGGTTCAAACTAATTTTCAAATTTTCAAATTTTCAAATTTTCAAATTTTCAAATCGTTACTTTTGCGGAAATTTCAGTCAATGTCATTACGGAACGCGTACTTTCTCATTTTCATCATTTTGCTGGTCGACCAGGTGTCGAAAATTTACATCAAAACCAATTTTATATTGCGCGAAGATGTCGATGTGTTTTCGTGGTTCAAAATCAGCTTTATCGAAAACGAAGGCATGGCGTGGGGAACGGTGATTCCCGACTGGCTTGGCGGCAAATTGACATTGACCGTTTTCAGGATTTTTGCCGTCGGCGGAATCGCTTGGTGGCTTTGGGATTCGGTAAGAAAAGGCGCTTCCAATTATTTGATTGTCGCGATTGCACTTATTTTCGCGGGCGCTTTTGGCAACATCATCGATTCTATATTCTACGGCGTAATTTTTTCGAGCAGCGAAGGCCAACTCGCAACGATGTTCACAGATCAGCCCTACGGTACGCTTTTCCACGGCAAAGTGGTCGACATGCTCTATTTTCCGATTATCGAAGACGCGATGATGCCTTCGTGGGTGCCGATTTGGGGCGGCCAGAAATTCACTTTTTTCAATGCGATTTTCAACATTGCCGACGTGGCGATTTCAACAGGCGTCGGAATTTTGATCGTCTTCAACAAAAAGGCGTTTCCGAAGCATCACGAAAATCATCTGCCTGATGAATTCGAGGCAGACCGCGAAGCAGCGGCGTAAGTCAAGAGTCGACCCGAGCCCGCAGGGCGAACTGTACGGAGCGAAGTAAAAGTCGAACGAAGTCTAAAGTCATAAAGTCGTAAAGGCTTGGAATGGGCGAAGGTCGAACGAGGCATCATCCAGCCGCGAGCAACCAACAACTAGCCGATACCAAACACATAAACCATTTCCGGCGTCACGCAATAATCGAGTTTGACATCGCTTTCAAAAACATCTTCCCACGGCTCGACGGCTTCAAAAAACGACAGCCCGATTTTTAAAGTTTCAGGCCTGCATTCCGACAGGAATTTATCGTAAAAGCCCTTGCCATAGCCAATGCGGTTGCCAGATTCGTCAAAAGCGAGCAGCGGCACAAAAACCACATCGATTTTTTCAACATCGATTGCGATTGCGTTTACGGGTTCGGGAATCCCGTATTCATTTTTGGCGATTTTTGTATTGTCGGCCAATAGGAAATGCGTCATTTGGCGCGTGTCGAAATCACTTCGCGACACTACGATGTGCTTGTCTTTTCCGGAAAGAATGTGCAAAATGAATTCGGTGTCGACTTCATTCATTTCAACGATCGGAAGGAAAATGTGATAGAATTCGCTTTCCCAAATAGGTAGCGACAAAAGTTTGTTGGCGATTGTAAGGCTTTTTTCGGCAATGTCATTTTCCGAAAGCGCTTTGCGGAGCGTTTTGTATTTGACGCGGATTTCTTTTTTGGTCATGACACAAAGTTAAACGGCGACGCGTTTCCATGCAACCACTTCAACGCCGTCTGAATAATGCGCAAGGTCGGGCTTTTCGGCCAAGTCAATTGCACCGATTTGATATTTGAGGCTTAGCTTTTTGAGGTCGACCGATTTTATTTTCCACTCGCGATGGTGCGTATCGTAACGGAATAATTGCCCGTTTTCCTCGAGATACAATGCATACCGTTCGGTCAGCCACTTCTCCAGAGGCGTTTTTAAAGCGACGAGTTCTTTTGCCGAAAATTCAATGTCGAGAAAGAATTTTTTCAAACGGTTTTCGGCTTTATAGGTATTGACGCCGCGCAGGATTAGCGATTTTTCATATGGAAGCCCCGACAATCGCCTTGACAAAAATGCAGATAAGCTTTTCTGCGCTTCGATGTTGATGAAATATACGCCGGGTTTTCCGTTGCGGGTTACGTAAGTCCGAAGATTGATTTCGTGGAAGTCAGATACCGGCGCAAAAGCGGGCAAAAACCGCGGCCGGATTTTCTGCATCGTAAAGGGAACGAGTGAAATCCATGCATCGCCATCGAATGTGTCGAGCTGGAGGTTTTTCGGGAGAAGCGGCAAAAGTTTTTCGGGAGCGATTTTCCAATGGAAAAACAAAACGTGATTCCACTCTTGGTAATATTGCCATTGGCTAGGCGGAATTTCCCACGGCCGGTGCGCGATGTCCGAAAGCAATTCGCTGATTTTTCCCATGTTTTAAAAGTAGTTAAAATCGGCCAATCAGAAACCTCGCGGTGGCATTTCGCCGGCAAATCACTAAATTTGCGACATGCAGCCGACAGCTTTAGTCCTACAAATACAAACGCTTCCCAATAATCCGGGAATCTACCAGTATTTTGACAAGGACGGCAAAATCCTCTACGTCGGCAAGGCGAAAAATCTCAAAAAGCGCGTATCGTCGTATTTCAACAAAGTGCACGAAACCGGCCGGACGAACGTCATGGTGCGCAAAATCGTGACGATCAAACACATCGTCGTGCCAACAGAAAACGACGCCCTGCTGCTTGAGAACAACCTGATCAAAAAACTCCAGCCGCGCTACAATGTCTTGCTCAAGGACGACAAAAGTTACCCTTGGATTTGCATCAAGAATGAACCGTTTTCGCGCGTTTTCCACACCCGGAACATGATTAAGGACGGCTCCGAATATTTTGGCCCGTATACGAGTTTCAAGACGGTTTGGACGATCATGGACATGATCAAACAATTGTATCCGCTGCGCACCTGCAATTATGATCTGACCGAAAAAAACATTGCGGCCGGGAAATTCAAAGTTTGCCTCGAATACCATATCGGCAACTGCAAAGGGCCGTGCGAAGGCCATGAGTCGCTTGGGAATTACCAAAGCCACGTGGATCAGATCCGCGAAATATTAAAGGGAAATTTTAAAAGCAGCCTTCGCGAATTCCGCAAACAAATGGCCGACGCGGCAAAGGAAATGCGGTTTGAAGACGCGCAACGCATCAAGGACAAAATTGCGGTTTTGGAAAATTACCAGTCAAGATCGACCGTTGCCAACCCGAATTTGAACAACGTCGAAGTGTATTCAATCATTTCCGACGAAAGTGCCGCGTTTGTCAACTTCCTGCAGATCATGCACGGCTCAATCATCCGCACCCATACGCTTGAACTCAAGAAGAAATTGGAAGAATCAGACAAAGAACTTCTCGAACTGGCGATTGTAGAAATCCGCGAACGGTTCAACCTGATTTCAAAGGAACTGATT
>JAEWLD010000056.1 GCA_023393485.1 Bacteroidota bacterium | reverse complement strand
CTAAACTGCAGAATGTCGCGCTGACAGTTCTGGGAATCGCATTGTCGGTTTATTTTTGGGTGCGAAGGAAAAAGTCGTCAGATTTGCAGAAAACCCTTGGATTTTTTGTGTTGTACATATTCGCGGTTTCAGGAATGTCGTGCTTTCAGGCCGACCGGTTTCATTTGGTGTTTTTCCCGTTTGCGATTATCTTGATCGCGGAATTCCGGAACAAAAAAACAGGCCCGAAGCCTGCTGTAGGTTGACAGACTCTGAAACAAGTTCAGAGTCCCAAAACCTAAACCGTCCGCTGCACAACTTCAAACAACGATTCTTTTTCCAGTTTCAGCGTCTTTGAAGGAAACTTCATAATCAAAGCATAATCGTGCGTCGACATCAAAATTGTCTTGCCGTTCGCGTTGATTTTGCGCAGGACTTCCATGACTTCAACCGAGGTCTGCGGATCGAGGTTTCCGGTTGGCTCGACGGCCAGAATCAATTCGGGATCGTTCAAAAGCGCACGCGCAATGGCAACGCGCTGTTGTTCGCCGCCCGAGAGCTGGTGCGGCATTTTATGTGAAATCGTGGTCAAATCCACTTTTTCCAACACTTCGATGATCTTGGCCCGCATGTCTTTTTTGTCGTGCCAATTGGTTGCCCGCAGGACGAACATCATATTTTCCTCGATGCTGCGGTCTTCAAGCAACTTGAAATCCTGAAACACGATTCCAATTTTACGTCGCAGGTACGGGATTTCGCTTTCCTTGAGCTTCGCCAAATCATAATCGACGATTGTCCCGTGGCCTTCGCGCAGCGGTAAATCGGCGTAAAGCGTCTTCATCAGCGACGATTTTCCCGATCCGGTTTTCCCGATGATATAAATAAACTCGCCGTGTTTGACGTTGAGGTTGATGTCTTTGAGAATCGTGCGGTTGTCCTGATAGATGTTGACCCCTGATAGCGAAAGTACGGTTTGCGACATGGATTGATTGTTTGAGCGTAAAAGTATGAAAAAAGGCCGAACGTCAAACGTCAAACGTCAAACGAAAATCGAAGCGGGAAAATGTTTGGACTTAGAAACCGCTCGTTCAATTCGTTGAATCGTCGTTCGACTTTGGACGTTTGACATTCGACGGAGTGTTAAAAACCCTGTTTATAATAAAAAGCTAAATCATATCGTTATAAAACGCATTAAAAACTAACTTTGAAAGATTCAAAATTCTTAGCCAAAATGCGTAAATCCATCCAATTGTTCTTCCTGCTCGTTTTTGCCTGCATCACTACAGTGTCGGCCCAGAAAAGCGAGATCTACAACCCCGAGACGGAAGACTTCAACCGCGCGCTCAACCTCTATCAGAACTCACAATACCAGGCGGCGCAAATCATTTTCGAAAAGGTTAAAACCGAAACCCAAAACGCCGACATCAAAGCCGATTGTGCCTATTACAGCGCCAATTGTGCGATTCGTCTCGATCAGGCCGGAGCCGATGTCGCGATGGAAAATTTCGTCGCCGATTATCCGACAAGCACCAAAACCAACCAAGCCTACATTGAAGTTGCGCACTACTATTTTGAGCAAGGCCGATATCCGCAGGCATTGCAATGGTTTGAGAAAGTCGATGAGAATTCGTTGACGCAATCCGAACGCGATAAATTCAATTTCCAGAAAGGTTATTCCTACTTTACGGCGAAGAATAAAAAAGAGGCAGACAAGTACTTCAACATGGTCGTCAATTCGCCTGAGTATGGTTCTCAGGCCAAGTATTATCTTGGTTTCATGGCTTATGAGGCCGATGATTACAAAACCGCGACCAAGCAGTTTGAGCAAATCGACGACCAGGAAAAATACAAGGAAAAAATGTCGTATTTCCAGGCTGACATGAATTTCAAGCTCGGCAAATTCGACAAGGCGATCGAACTTGCCAGGGCCGCAATGCCAAAGTCAAACGCGCTTGAGAAATCGGAACTCAACAAAATCATCGGCGAGAGCCTTTTCAACAAAGGACAGTACGCCGAAGCCATTCCGTATCTCAAGGAATACAAAGGCAAAAAAGGCAAGTGGAACAACACCGATTATTACCAGCTCGGTTATGCCTATTACAAGCAGGGCGATTTTGAAAACGCGATCGCGCAGTTCAATAAAATCATCGGCGGCAATGACCATGTGGCACAGAATGCCTACTATCATTTGGGCGAAAGTTACCTGAAAACCGACCGCAAACAACAGGCGTTGAATGCCTTCAAAAACGCGTCTGAAATGGCATTCGATTCGAAAATCCAGGAAGATGCGATGCTCAACTACGCCAAATTGAGCTATGAAATCGGCAACTCATACCAGCCGGTTCCCGATGTATTGGCCGGCTTTCTTGAAAAGTATCCAAATTCGGAAGCGAAAGCTGAAATCGAGGGCTTGCTGATTGATTCGTATATCACCTCGAAAAACTACGCCGGCGCGCTTGAACTGCTCGAGAAGAACAAGTCGGCGAACCGTGCGGCTTATCAAAAAGTAACTTTTTACCGAGGATTGGAATTATATACCGATGGCCAGTACCAGCAGGCGCTTTCGATGTTCAAAAAGTCGATTGCCGAACCCCGCAACGCCAAATTTACCACGCGCGCCACGTTCTGGAAGGCTGAAACCGAATACGTGCTCGATAATTTCAACGAGTCGCTGATTGACTTCATGGATTTCATGACTTCGGACCAGGCCAAAAATACACCTGAGTACAAAAACATAAATTACAACATCGCCTACGATTATTTCAAGCTCAAGCAATACGACCAAGCCGGCGATTCGTTCCAGAAATACATCGACGTTTCCAAAGATGACAAGACGCGGCTGCACGATGCCTATCTGCGCCTCGGTGACAGCCGTTTCG
>JAEWLD010000036.1 GCA_023393485.1 Bacteroidota bacterium | reverse complement strand
GCCATAAATACTGCGTGCGGAGCACATTGAACACTCCGCGTTAGGGATTAGCTTCGCTCAGTTCGGCCTCCGGCCTCGGGTGAAGCGGAAATCCTTTTTTAAGGACAAAGCGGTAGCCGAGGCAAATCCCTGATAAAAAAGATTGCAGCGGCTAGCCCGGCGCGACGGCAGGAGCGCAACGCCCAAATTTTTATAATTTCGAAGTTCCAAAGACTGACGACCAGCGACCAATGTCCAAAAAAAAAGCACCCCGAAGGATGCTTTAACTAATTCGCTTTACCTTTTTGAAAAATCTCCTGTAGCGGCTTGAGCTGTTCAGTGTCTACGTTTGACAAGGGCAAGACCGACAATAAGTTCATGACGCCGGTTGGGTTCATGTCTTCACCGAGAATCCTGATGACGGCGAATCCGGCATCTTTTTGATTCGCAAATACTACAAATTCGTCAATATGCTCGTCGTCTTTACCGACGTAACTTAGCGAGCCGCCACTCGATCCTGAACCGAATTTCATCAATTCCTGGTATTTTTCTTCCTTGAGCAATGTCTTGACTTTGGCCTTTTCAGATTCATAAAGCGCTGGATTGTCGGCGGCCTTGAACGCAAGGATATTCATTTTATCGAATTGCGCGAGCGCCGCTTTTTGCTCAGTGTTCAGTTTGGTCTCGTCGAGATTGAGGATCGACGGCGAAACGTCGACCGCCACGAAATTTTTGTCTTCGGTCTTTTCAACAAAATACTTTTGCAGCGTCGGCTCTGATTGGCATGACGCCAAGACCAATACAAACAGGGTTAAGATCAGGTTTCGCATCTTCGATTATTTTGGGCCTTTCGGGCCTTTTGCCCCTTTACTTGCTTTTTTGAGCTCGTTGCCGCCGGGCAGGTTCATTTTTTCGGTCAACATCGAGATGTCGTTGAGATCGAATTCACCTGTGAGTGACATCAAAACGGTATCGCTGCCTTTGCCTGCGCCTTCAATGAACATCAGCAATTCTTTGACTTTGGTCTCAGTCGCGCCGGTTTTGACCATAATCCTGATATTTTGGCCTTTGTCATTGACGCGCATCAGTTCTTCGAGCCCGACGGATTTGATATGGGCGTTTGCTGTCGCTTTAATATCGGCGCTGGTCTTGGCATTTTGTGTCGTAAAGACGCGGAGATTGTCGAGCTTTTTGATCAAATCCACATATTCAGGCGCTTCCTTGACTTTGGTCTTGCCGATCATCTCAAACATTTTTTTGTTGACGATGACCGAAGTGACGTCATCCCTGTCTTCGTATTTCGAAAAGGCAGAAACCTGTGCAAGGAATACCGTTGGCATCAGGGCAATTATAGCTGTTAGGATTAACTTTCTCATGATAAAAAATTATAGGGTTTTATTTTGATTATTTAATGACGATATGTTGTGTTTGTCTTCTGCCGTCGGTGTTGATTTCAACGACGTAAGTTCCCGGTGCGATTCCGGCAGTTGAAACGCCTTCTGCCGAATACTGCTGGGTTTTGATCAATCGGCCCGAAGCATCGTAGAGCTTTACTTCGGCAGGCGATGTCGCGTTGATATAGAAAACGCCCGAGGCCGGATTTGGCGATACTTTCAGGACGAGTGCGTCTTTCACATCAGACAATTTGGCGTCGACTTTGGAATCGGTTGCTTTCGGAAGCACTTTTTCGGTCAGTTCGGTGAGCTCATCGAGGTCGAACAAACCCTTGACAATAAGTGTCACTGCACCCGATTTTTTATCGGCTTCCTGTGCAAACACGAGGATTTCTGAAATTTTCGTTTCGCCAACTGTCTTGATCATGACCTTAAAATCTGCGCCTTTATCGCGGACTTTCATCAGCTCATCCAATCCGGCGGATTTGATGTATTTTTCGGTAGCCGATTTCAGGTCGCCAACAGATTCAGGCTTTTCGGTCAACACAACTTTAAAACTTTCAATTTTTTTGGCGAGTTCCTTTGCTTCGGCGATGTCCTTTTCAGAACCTTCGGCCTTGATTTGGGCCAGCATGCTGAATGTTTTCTTGTTGACGGTAACCGTTGTAAAGTTGGCATCCTGCTCGAATCTATCGAATGCATTTTGGCCGAAGAATAATGCCGGCATCATTGCGATGGCTGCGGCAAGAATAAGATTAAAACGTGTTTTCATGATAATTGTCGATTATTGATTAATGATTATTTTGACGGGAATACGCTGCTTTTGACTTCTTCGTATTCCTGGACATATTGCATGCTTTGCAGGCCTTTGTTGACATTCCCCGACAGTAGGTTGAGCGCTTTCCGGGTTTCCCGCATCGCGATTTCCGGATTGTCGAATGTCCCCAAATCTTCCTGTTTTGTTTGATTGAAAAACATGAGCCCGACGCCGAGCAGCACAACGGCCGAAGCGGCGATTGAAAGCCATGCCGTACGGTTTTTTCTTTGTTCTTGTGGCAAACCAATATTGGAACTCTCGTTTTTTGCGTGGCTGAAATACGAAAACATCGGTTTGTAAGGCGCGAATTCAGGCGCGATATCGGCTGAAGAAAAATAATTCTTCAATTGGTTTTCTTCCGCGATCGACGTATTGCCGTCGAAATACTTTTCAAGCAGGATTTTAATTTGATGCAATTCCATAGCTATGTGCTTTTAACATGTTTTCACGTATTGTTTTTCTCGCTCTCGAAAGCGCAACACGTACGGCGGTTTCGTTCATTTCCAGTATTTTGGCGATTTCATCGTAATCGTACTGCTCAATGTCGCGCATCTGTACGATCAACTGTTGTTGTTCGGGCAAAAAACCGATGATTTTTTCAACCCAATTCCAGGTATCGGCGTCTTCAACCTGCTTTTGCAGCGGCGCTTCACGATCGGTGAAATTGTTGTGTACAATTTTCAGATTCGAAGCGCGCTTAGATTTAAGCTGATCCAGACAATAATTTTTGGTCATTGTCATCGCCAGCGCTTCAACACTGGTGTACTCGCCAAGACTGTCATTTTTGTTCCAGAGCTTGACGAGCACTTCCTGGGTTGCGTCCTCGGCTTCTTCAGTGCTCACGAGCAGCCGTTTGGCTACCCTGAAAACCTTGTCCTTGAACGGATTGATTAACTGCATGAACTCTGTTTGGTTCATAATGATTGATTGATTTAAAGCCCAGACGAACCGTATTTTTTTTTGTTACAATGAAACTAAAAAATTTCTGTTTGGAACTAATTAGAGTAAATTTACGTTTATTTCCATAAGTTTAGCGAAACCCCAAGGTTGGCAAATCCAAAAATATTTCCGATGAATAAGATTTCAATTTTACTCCTGTTTGTTTTATCACTGGCCTTTATCTCATGCGAAGATCAGCATGACAACGATGTTCCTGCGCGTCTCGAAGTGCAGGATTTTGTCTGGAAAGGCATGAATCTGTACTATTTGTGGCAGGAAGAAGTTCCTGATTTGGCCGACGACCGCTTTGCCAACCAGACAGAACTCAACGCGTTTCTCGATGGCTATGACGATCCGGCGGCGCTTTTCCAACATTTGCGCGTATCGCCGACGATTGATCGGTTCAGCGCGATTTTCAGCGATTATACCGTACTTGAAGGCGTGCTTTCGGGGACGACCAAAAACAACGGCGTCGATTTTGAATTGCGGTACAAACCCGGCAGTACTACTGATTTGTTTGGCTGGGTCAGATACATTTTGCCCAATTCGGATGCCTCGGGAAAACCGATCGCGCGCGGCGACATTTTCTATGCGGTCGACGGCACGCCATTGACCATAAACAATTATCAGACGCTCCTGGCGCCCGAAACATATATGCTCAACCTCGCAGATTACGACAATGGCAACATCACGCCAAATGGCGAATCAATTTCGCTGACCAAAGCGGTCTACTCGGAAAATCCGGTTTTGGTCAATACGGTGATTGATTCAGGCACTCATAAAATCGGTTATTTGATGTACAACGGCTTTTACCCGAATTATGAAGGCCAGTTAAACAACGCCATCGGCATGCTTCAGGCCGCGGGAATCACCGAACTCGTGCTCGATCTTCGGTACAACTCAGGCGGTTCGGTCGATACCGCGACCCGGCTCGCGAGCATGATCACGGGGCAATTCACCGGCCAGTTGTTTGCAAAAGAACAATGGAATTCGAAGGCGCAGGAATATTTCGAAACCCAGAATCCGGGCGCGCTGATCAATAATTTTACGGCTTCATTAGGCAGCGGCGCAGGAATCAACAACCTCAATTTAAATAAGGTTTACATACTGACGACGCGCGCGACGGCATCGGCAAGCGAACTTGTCATCAACGGTTTGGCGCCGTACATCGATGTGGTCCAAATCGGCAACAATACCATCGGCAAAAACGTCGGGTCGATAACGCTTTACGATTCCCCGGACTTTGG
>JAEWLD010000304.1 GCA_023393485.1 Bacteroidota bacterium | reverse complement strand
AAGTAACCCCTGAGCAGGAAGTTGTGTTTGGCGGCTTCCATATTTTCGTCGAGTTTTTTGGTGCTGGTCTTGAGGTTTGTCATCGTCGCATCGAGGTTTCGCGCAATTTTTTCGTCGTTGATCAATCTGCCGAGTGTTCCCTGACCGTTGTTGATCTTACTGAGGATTTCCTGTAAATCCTCAGACATCAAGGCCGCATTTCCAACCGTGATTTCGAGTGTCTGCATGATCGCATCGGTTTCTACGGGTTCGTTCGAATCAATGACCTGGCCATCCCTGACCGGTTTTGAATTGACGCCGCCGTTTGAAATCGTGACCAGCCTGTCGCCGATAAGGCCTTCAGATCCAATTCCGGCTTCGGAATCGCTCTTGATGAACTTCTGGACGTCTTTCTGCACCAGCATGCTGACCTGAACCGTCGTATCGTTGACAATCCGAATCTTGTCTACCGTACCGACATTGATGCCGGAAAAACGCACGGTATTGCCAACCTGGAGCCCGCTGACATTGTTGAACCGCGTATGGATCGTAAAGACCGGATCGAAAAGGTTCTTTTGCTTGCCGATGACAAAAATGGCGAGTATGAAAAGCGCCAGGCCGATCGTGACAAACAGTCCGAGGCGTACTTTGAATGATTGCGATTGCGTATTCATGGCATTTATTTTTTATTTGTATTGAAAAAAGCGCTGATGAACGGGTCGTTGTCGTTTTCAAAATCCTCAAGCGAGCCGTCTTTGTAGACTTCGCCGTCTTTGAGCATGACAAATCGGTTGGCGACCGTTCGCGCACATTCGATATCGTGGGTGATGATGATTGACGAAGTCTTGAATTTCTGCTGGATGTCATTGATCAGGTTGCTGATCTCGTCCGAAGTGATCGGGTCAAGCCCGGTTGTCGGTTCGTCGTAAAGCATGATTTCGGGTTCGACGATGATTGTGCGCGCGAGCCCGATTCTTTTGCGCTGGCCGCCCGAAAGTTCCGATGGCATTTTGTCTATCGCATCGGGAAGGCCTACGTTTTCAAGCGCTTCCTCGACTTTTTCCCTAATGTCTTTTTCCTTCAGATCTTTTCGGATGCGTCGCAGCGGAAACTCAAGATTTTCCCTGACGGTCATTGAATCGTAAAGCGCAGCGCCCTGAAACAGAAACCCGACTTTTTTGCGCACTTCGTTGAGTTGCTTGGTTCCGAGTTCGGTAATGTCTTGGCCGAACACGTCAATTTTGCCCTGGTCGGCATCAAGCAACCTGACGATGCATTTGATCAGTACCGATTTTCCGGTTCCGGATTTCCCAAGCACGACCAGATTTTCCTTGCGATGGAGTTGCAATGACAAATCTTTCAATACCTGATTTCCCGCAAACCCGATACTGAGATTGCGGATGTCGATGACTGTGTCGTTATTTGTGGCGGGCTTTTCCATCTAAATCAAATCGGTTATCTGTACGGCGACCAGGTCAACTACGATCACCAGCAACGAAGCCATCACCACCGCCGAATTGGCCGCGACGCCAACGCTTTCAGTACCGCGGCCGGCGTGAAATCCTTTAAAGCAGCCAACCATCCCAATCACAAACCCAAAAAAGAAAGTCTTGATGAACGCAGGGATCAAATCCATGAATTCAAGGCTTTTGAACGCCTGATTGATAAACAGCACCAAACTGACATCGCCTTTGATATTGGCGGCGACCCAACTGCCGAAAATGCCGAGCGCATCTGCATAAAGCACCAAAAACGGCAACATCAGCGTTGCGGCCAAGACGCGTGGCACAATGAGGAATTTGAATGGGTTGGTCGAGGAGACTTCCATGGCGTCGATTTGTTCGGTGACACGCATCGACCCGAGTTCGGCGCCCATGCTCGAACCGATTTTGCCGGCGCAAATCAGCGCGGTGATGACCGGCCCCATTTCACGGACGATCGATATCGCGACCATGCCGGGCAACATGCCTTCTGCACCAAAATCGACCAAAACCGGCCGCGACTGAATCGTGAGCACAAGTCCGACAATGATTCCTGTAATTGAAATCAGCCCAAGTGACTTGTTGCCGATCATGAAGCACTGTTTCAAAAATTCCCGGAATTCAAAGCCGCGCGAAAAAGTGTTGCGGAAAACGCGTCCCCAAAACAGGAACACATCGGCAACGCCAATTAAAAAACGTGTGGCGCGCGCGCTTTTCCTCAAGCTGTAGTCGCCAACCTTTTCTGAGCGTTTGCCCGCATAATCGCGTATTCTGGTAATTGTTTTCATGCGTTCGGCCCGGTTTTATCTGACCCGTCCGAACCGCCGCGTTCGGGATCGGGAATCGTTTTGGTTGTCGTGAAATGGACTGCAGGCGGCGCCGGCGGCGGTTGGTCGGCATTTGTAGCATCGGAATCGATGGTAATTGTCGTCGATGCGGTTTCATGGTGGAACAACGGCAGTGATACGCGATGCCACCGGAATGTTTTGGGCATGTCGTCGCCCATCAGATAACCCCACGGGCTCAGGCCTTCAACGCGGTCAAAAACGACTTTCCCGATGGCCAGAAACGGTATCGCAAGAAACATCCCTGCAAAACCCGCCAGCGCACCGCCGGCAATGATCCCGACAATCGAGACCAATGCATTGATTTCGACTTTTGAACTGACAATCATAGGCACCAGGAAGTTGTTGTCTATGAATTGTACAATGATATTGACGATGATCACGCCAAGCACGATAGACAAATCAGGACTGCCTGACAACGACGCGACAATGCTCAAAACTCCGGCGCAAAGAATGCCGATGTATGGAATCAGGTTCAGCAGCCCGGTAATCGCGCCGAGTAAAAAAGCGTACTCGAGCCCGATGATCAGAAAACCTATCGAGGTCAGCCCTGACACAATAATCATTTCAATAAACAGCCCGACGATATAACTCTGGACCGAAACCTTGACCTGGATCAAAATTTCCTGCAATTTCGCGTGATGTTCCTTGCCCCAAAGTTTGCACATGAATTTGATGAAATGCGCACGGTAGATCAGCAGGAGGAATGTATAGATCAGGACAAGCACCATGTTGAGAATCGTATCGGTGACTGAAATCAGGGTAGAACTGATGATTTCCTTGCCTTTATCGGATGCGGTTGAATCAATGATTTCCTTTTGTTCGCGCTTGCTGAGGTTGAAATTCTCGCGAATCATCTCCTGCAGGTTTTCGACATGATAGTTGAGGTTGGTCTTGATTTTATGCCAGTCGCTTATCATATCGCTGATCTGCCATGACAGGAAAAAAATGATTGCCGCAAAAAAAGCGACAAACAGCACGACTGCCGTCAGCGAGGCAATCACGTGCGGAAACCGGAGTTTCCGTTCAAGAAAACTCTTTATCGGACCAAGTAGAATCGAAAAAATGATAGCGAGCAGAACCGGAGTAATGATGCTTTGTCCGAAATAAAGGATGACCCAAATCGCGATCAGGCTGATCAGCACAAAGGACAGCCGCGCATAAAACGGGAATTTCATGGTTTCACTCATGTCGTTTTGGTATTGGTCTTCCTTAAAGTTACGCTTTTGGAGGCAAAGCGTTAAAATTGTTAAGGATATTTTGACAAAAGTGCCACAATTCGAAATGGCGTGCCTTACAACAAAGGTGAAAAATGTTGTACGATTTTCAGATTTTTAATAAGAAATGCCGCGTCAAATCAATCGGTGAATTCCTTGTCTTCGCGAAATCCCGGAAGGATTGAAATGCCTTTTTGAAGCAGCAGATTGTTTGGGTAAGTGATGATGCGGCCTTCCTTGGTGCGCAAATGGGTATGGAACGCGCGGATATCGTCGATTTCTGCCTCGATCGGAAAATCCTTATCGTGGATTAAAATGACATCGCCGATTTTGAACGGGAACGAAAAAAGCAGAATGATTCCCGATGTAATGTTGCTCAGCAAAGACCATTGTGCGACAAATGCCACGCCGATTACGGTCAGCAGCGTTGAAAGTGTCGCGAAAATATAATCTGTCTTTACGCCCCAGACGATGATCAGCGCAACGATGCCAAGGGTATTGAAAAGTAAAAACGTATATTTAATTACCAGATTTGTGCGGTTTTCGAGGATTTCACTGATTTTGGCATACCGCCGAATCAGTTTGGCCGAAATGATCCGCAACAGCAAAAATGTTAAGATAACAATTACCGTCGCTATGATTTCGGAGAAATAAGTGTCAAAATGCGGCAAATTCTTCATTGCCCAAATGTATTGAAATATGCATAAACTTTATCGACCGGCAACCCCATGACGTTTGCGTACGATCCGGAAATTTCACGAACCCCGACAAGCCCGATCCAATCCTGGATGCCGTATGCGCCGGCTTTGTCGAAAGGCTTGCAGGCGTCGAGGTAATATTCGATTTCCTGAAGTGTCAGGCGGTTGAAAGTCACTTTTGTCACGTCATTGATGATGTCGGTGTGATACGCGGTCTTAAAGCAGACAGAAGTGTAGACTTCGTGCGCCGCGCCGGACAACGACTGAAGTATCGCGAGCGCATCGCCGTAGTCTTTTGGTTTGCCGAGCGCAAGGCCTTTGTGCCAGACAATGGTGTCACTGGTAACGAGGATTTCGTCGTTGGCCAATTCACCGTCAAACGCATCGGCTTTGAGTTTGGCGAGGAAATCGGTAATGTCGGATGCTTTGAGATTGGGCGGAAAAACTTCGTCGATCTCTTTGAGCCGGATTTCAAACTCAAGCCCTAAATCGGCAAAGAATTTCTGCCGTCGCGGCGATCCGGAAGCCAAAATTATCTTGTAATTCCCGAGCTTTTCGTTAAGCATGGTATTTCAGGTTATAGGTCAACACGGCCACCGAAATGATTCCGAAAAGCAACACCATTTTCAAGACATTCGCCAAATGACGGAAATCTTTTTTGGTCTTGGCCGAATACATTTTCACTGTAAAATAAACCAGCGGCGCCACCACGAACGCCAGCGCGTAGGCCGTGACGATGAACAAATCGAAGGCGATGAAATACGTATTGATGTAATAAAGCAAAACGCCGATCGGGATAAAACTCATCCAGAAAACGAGAATTGCGGTTCGGGCAACGCCCAACACTATCGGGAGCGTAGCCATGCCCTGATTGTAGTCACCGTTGACGTCTTCAAGGTCTTTGACGATTTCGCGCAGGAAATTAATGATGAACGCGAAAATTGCATAATCGATCATTACCCCGAAAATGAGTCCCATCGCGCCGCGGTTTTCCGCAGTCAATGCCGGAAACATATCAAAAACGCCAACAATCAGCACGCTGAATGAGAGCAAGAGCGCTACAAGGAAATTGCCGACCAGCAGGTTTTGCTTGAAACTCGTCGCGTACATATAGAGTATGAGCACAACAGAGATGAAAATCATCGCGAATGACAACTTGCCGATCGCGAATGAAAGATACGAGCCGGCCAAAACACCAATGGCATTCAGCCCGAAATAGTAGTTGTAAGCGCGGCTCTCCGAAATGCTGTTTCCGACAATGACTTTTTCAGGTTTGTTGTCCTGGTCGGTGTCGCGGTCCATGATGTCGTTGATCAGGTAACCGGCGCCGGCAATTGAAATCGTTGCGAGAATCAGCAAGGCGTACTGCCAATGAGTGAGGGCGAGCGGCACATCATACCATATAAGGAAGCCGTATCTGAAAATAAGCTGCATCAGGGCGAGCATCAACAGGTTCTGATAGCGGATCAGTCGTAAAAAACTCATGCGATCAATCGTATTTGGCGTTAAAATATTTCAGCCATTTGTGTTGGACTTTCATTACTTGTTCAATCACATCGCGCACGGCGCCGCGTCCGCCATTTTTATGCGATACATATTTTGAGATTGCCTTGATTTCAGGCGCCGAATCCTGCGGGCAAGCCGGAAGCCCAACGCGTTGCATGACGTGGTAATCAGGAATGTCGTCGCCCATGTACAACACTTGCTCGGGCTTGATGTTGTAGGCTTTGATATATTCTTCAAAGAGTTTGACCTTGTCGGGCGCGCCGAGGTAAATCTCCGTGATGCCGAGGTTTTCAAGCCTGATCCTGACGCCTTCATTGCTCCCGCCGGAAATTACGCAGACGTGATAACCGCTTTCAATGGCGGCTTTCATCGCATAACCGTCGCGGATATTCATCACGCGCAGCATTTCGCCGGTCGAGGTCACATGGACAGAACTGTCGGTCAGAACGCCGTCAACATCGAGGATGAACGTCGTGATGTGGTTCATCAGTTCCTTATAACTTTTGCTCATTGTTGATGATGGATTGGGTGAGTAATTCGTAAACTTCGCGTTTGTCTGCTTTGAGAAAGTCAAGATGCGCCTCGATTGTCTTGAAGTCATGACGTCTGGCCGGACCGGTTTGTGCGTCTTCGGGCGAAAGTAGCCGGACTTTGTTGGCGGTTTCGGCGATCAGCGGCTTTAAAATATTGAATGGCAATCCGTTTTCTGCGCAGATGTCGCTGCCGATTTTATACAGATGGTTCGTAAAATTGCTGACAAATACCGCTGCCACGTGAAGTGCTTTCCGTTGCTGCGAATCAATACGGTAAATGCTGTCTGACAGGGCAGATGCGACTTGTTCCAAAAGCAGCATATCGGCCTGCATTCCTGTTTCAATGCAAATCGGTATTTCCTTGAAATTGACTGGTTTATTCCTGGTAAAAGTCTGTAGCGGATAAAATACGGCGCGGCGGTTTTTTGCGTCGATCGCATCAACGGCGACACTTCCCGAAGTATGCGCGACCAATCGGTCCCTAAAAGGTAAATTCGAGGAAATTTCGGCAATTGCCGCATCGGTCACGGCAATGATATAAAGGTCGGCTTCTTTGAGATTCTCAAGGTCTTCGGTGACGATTCCGGGATTTACCAAATGGGAAACTGTTTGCCTGTCACGCGCATAGATCTGAACAAGCGTTGTCGATTCGCTGGCTTCAAACGCGGCAATCAAGTGCTGCGCGAGGTTTCCCGAACCGATAATGCTTACGTCAATCATTCGGCTAAATTAAAAAAAATGATGGAGTCAGGCGAGGATTTGGATTTTTAAAAACGGCGTACTACCGCTTCAATGAAAAATGCCCGCGGTATTCTTCGAGGTTTTCACCTGAAAGAACGAACCAATAATCGTCGGACGGCAAATCCTGGCCGGCAAAAGTACCGTCCCAGTTGTTGTCGATTTCGCTGATGACTTTGATCAGTCGGCCGTAGCGGTCAAAGATTTCGATTTTGTACGACGGTGTTCCGAGATCTGATTTTACCTGCCAAGCGTCGTTGTAACCATCGCCGTTTGGCGTAAAGAATTTCGGGAAAAGATCGTAGTCTTCGCGGTTTCCGCATTTTTCAACGACGAGTTTTACCGGAATGATCACATGGCATCCGCCACCGTTTTTGACCAGTGCGTAAACTGTCTGATCCATAACTTCGTTTGTGTAACTGCCAAAAATAGGATTGTGCTGGTTTTCGGCATCGGCCTGTGAAGCGTAAAATTTCAATATTGAGCCCACCGGCTGCGATGCGAGAATCTCATTGGCTTTGGCATCGAGGTCAAACGCTGCGTGGCCATCGCGCACGAGACCGTCGCAAGAATACATATCGCTTACCGCAACGGCAACAGGCTTCTCAAACCCGATAATCGAAAACGGAACGATTGCGCTGCATCCGCCTTCAATGCTTTTGATATTCGCATAAATCGTGACCGAACCTGCGTTTATCACGTAGCTGTCAGCCAACGGGTCGGCGAATTGCTCTGCGTCTGCCAGGCTTGCAAAATAACTGACACTGAAATCCTCAGCCGACTGGCCGTGAAGCAGCGCCGCATTGTTCGAAGAAAGAAGGTATTGCTGTACGCCGTCGATGCAAAACCGCTGCGGCGGGATTGATCCCGTAAGCGGCGCGGCTGCCACGGTAATTTCTTTGCTGCGGGAAATTGAACCGCCTGCGTAAAATGCGGTGGCTGTCACCGTATAATTTCCCGACGACGCGTAGTGATGTGTCGGCTGGCTTGAAACCGCCGAACCATCGCCAAAATTCCATGTCACCGAACCCGGTGTGAAGTCTGCGTCAAACGCAAATCCGGTATTGCTGCCGCTGCAGAGATTGTCCGCAGAAACTTTCGTAAAAAGCAAAGATTGGTTAAACGACGGCAAGCCGAGCAGGCACATGCGTCCTTCCAGATTGATGCTGTTGATCGTAAGGTTGCAATTTCCGGGTTTGTCAGGATTATTGATTACGCTGAGTTTGTCTGTTTCGGCCATTGCGATGTAAATCTTTCCGTTTGGCGCGAGTTGCAACGCGCCCGGGCTTTGCGGCAAGGTTCCGATGAGCAGTTTTGAACCTACGATGTCGGTTGCGGCAAGGTCAAACTGGAAAATTTTCCTTTGTTCGACCGTAGAAAGGTATAAAACGGTGTTGTCAGGCGAGAATTCCGCGCCGTAAACGCTCGCATCATTGCACAGCTCACGCGCATTCGACACCGTCCCGGTCATCGCATCGAAATCAAAAAGTTCAGCCTTGTTCATAAATGTATGACACGCAACGATTTTTGAACCGTCGGCCGAAACTTTCATATAACCGATCGCATTGGCGTGGTCTGCGTCTGCCGTGACAATGCTTCCCGCGTGGCTTGTGACCTGCGTTGGGCTGATTCCCGATGGCGTAATCTGGAGCGCGTAGAACGCGTCGCTGTTCCATAAGTGCGCAACGACCCAAAGATCCTGGCCGTTCGCGTGCCGGATAACCGAAATCTTTTCACACGTAGACTCGTGAAGCAAAATGTTTTTTGAGGTGACCTGACCGTTGCCGTTATTGGCCGCCATGTCGACTATTGAATACCGAAGCCCGCCATCGGTCTCAAACGGGCTGGTCGTAAAAACGTAATAGAGATTGGCCGAACCCGGTTTTTGCACGATAACCGCCGCCTGTGTACTTGAGAAATCGCCGAACAATCCCGTGCCGTTGGCCATCGGAATGTGTAATTTGTTCCAAACCGTGATGCCGTTCGTGTAGAACAGAAGATTGCCCTGCGCGTCGGCGATGCTCGTGCAGCCTTCAACGGCATTGAGTTGCCCGTCAAAAACCACGACAGGATCGCCACTTGAAAAGTCAAGGCCTGCTTTATTTCCGAAATACCAACGATTGGTTTGGCCCTGGGCAAAGGCGGCCGTGCCGAGTAGCGCGATAAATAGGTTTAAGATGAAGTACTTGTGATTCAAACTTGGGGCTTTTTGCACTTAATACGCTTCAAAAATATTGATTGCCCTTTGCTCTGCATCATTTTATAGATAATCGGCATACATACCCGATAAAATGCCGAAAATCCGAAATCGCCGCGGGTTTCCAGTTTTCGCAACATCGAAAAATTGGCAAAAAAACAAGAACTTCCTTCGCGGCCCGAACCAACATTTTTACCTATTTTTGCATGACCTTTTACAAAACCGGATTGCGTCGCGCTTTTTTTAAGTCCTGGCCCAATTTCAAAAAATCATACCGCAGCTATGCTCAAGAAAATAGGCGCGTTTTTCTTTTCGACCCGATTGATGGCTTTTCTTTTTATCGCTTTTGCCACGGCGATGGCATTCGGGACATTCATCGAAAACGATTATAACACAGCAACAGCCCGAATCCTGATTTATAACGCATGGT
>JAEWLD010000256.1 GCA_023393485.1 Bacteroidota bacterium | reverse complement strand
ACAAATCCACACCGTTAAAAAGGACAAAAAATACGAACTGATCAAAAAATACGGTTTGAGCCAATATGAATTCGGCAAATACACGATTCCGAAACTCAAAGTCCTGATCGGCAAAGATGAGTTTACTACCAATGAGCTCAAAGTAGAGGTTGACAGCGTCGCGGTTGATACGCTCAAACAGAAACTGTACGATATTAAAACAATTGTTGCCGCCGGCGATCAGAACGAATCATCGTGGTGGGCATACGTTGCGCTGGCGGTGTTGATTTTGGTTCACGCCTATGGTTTGATGCGATGGACAAAGCGAAAAAAACATCCCAAAACCGCACCTGAAATCTACCTTGCGCCACTTGAAAAAGCCAACGCGCTTCTCGCCAAACTCGAAGAGAAACACCTCATTGAACACGGTGAAATCAAAAGTTATTACAGCGAGTTGACTGACATTGCGCGGAATTACATCGAAGAAGCCATCCATATTCCGGCGATGGAAAGCACGACTTCTGAATTGATTGTCGCACTTCGGCTTGCGGCCGCCAGGAAGAATATGAATTTGACGCCCGAGACGGTGGAGAATCTCGAAAAAGTGCTTCGACAGGCAGATTTGGTGAAGTTCGCCAAGTCAAAGCCGCTCGAATTTGAAATTGCCGAAGACCGCAAGAAAATTGAAACGGTCATCGTAAAAATAGACGGCGCGATCCCAACGGAAACTGAAGATACTTCAGAACTCGACGAAAAAGCGCGCCTGGAAAGGCTCAGAAAGCAAAAGCGCGCAAAAATCCTCAACGCCGCTGCGCTTTTCGCCGCAGTTATTATGGCATTTTTTATCGGGCTGGCCGTTACCAAAGGATTTGATTTTTTCAAAGAGTTCGCCAAATCCGAACCGACTAAAGATTTGCTTGAAGGCGAATGGATCACAAGCGAATATGGCGACCCGGCAGTCATAATTAAAACGCCGGCGGTGCTCATGCGTGTAGGTGAAAGTCCGGACAAATCGATTTTTACGAATGAACAAAGGTTCACCTATGGCAAATACACCGATGCATTTTCGATGATGCTCGCCACAAGCCGTATCGCCGATTCAACCCAAACGGATAAATTGCTGGATCACACGGTTGAAGCAACGGCATCGAAATTTGAAAAGCAATTCAACGCGAAGAACATCTCGGTCAAAAGTGATCAATATGAACTTCCAAGCGGTCAAAAAGGCATGAAGACATTCGGTTCAATGAAGTTGACAAACCCCGAGACCGGCGATGGTTACTTCATGAATTATGACCTATTGACCTATACTGAAGGCAACGGCGTTGTCCAGCTTTTGATGATTTACAAAGCCGATGACAAAAACGCGATCAAGATTGTCGACGATGTTTTCGACTCGGTCCAAATTAAAACCGCCACGCCATGATCGAGCAATTGAAAGGCATAGAGTTTTTGCACCCGCAATTGTTTTGGCTGTTGCTTTTGCTGCCTGTTGCCGCCGCTTGGCAAATCTGGAAACGCAACCAACAGCAGGCGACCTTGAAGATGAGCTCGCTCGGGGGTTTTCAGGTGTCGATTTGGTCTAAGATTTATGCGTCGATGTTTGTGCTTCGGCTATTGGCGTTGGCCCTGATCATCGTTGCGATGGCACGCCCGAGAACGGTCAATATCAGTAATCAAACAAAATCCACAAAAGGCATTGACATCGTAATGGCAATTGACGTATCGAGCAGTATGCTGGCGCGTGATTTAAGACCAAACCGAATGGCGGCGCTGAAAAAAGTCGCGAAATCATTTGTTGAAGGACGTCCGAATGACCGCATCGGAATTGTGCTATACGCCGGCGAAGCCTATACAAAAACGCCGGTGACAAGTGACAAGGCGATTGTTGAAAATGCAATCGGTGAAATCCGATACGATGGAAAATCGTTGCAGGACGGAACGGCGATCGGGATGGGATTGGCCACTGCAGTAAATAGGTTAAAAGACAGCAAGGCGAAAAGCCGAATCATCATTTTGCTGACAGACGGCGTCAACAACTCGGGAACGATTGAGCCTGAGACCGCGTCGGATATCGCGAAAGAATACGGTATTAAAGTATATACGATAGGTATCGGAACCAATGGCAATGCGGAATTCCCGTACGCGATTGCGCCAAACGGCGATTTTATTTTCAGGACAATGCCGGTTGAAATCGATCAGGATTTGATGAAAAGCATTGCGAAAAACACCGACGGCCGATATTTCCGCGCGACGAGCAACACCAAACTTGCCGCGATATACGACGAAATCAACAAGCTCGAAACCAGTGAAATTGAAGAGCTCAGGTTTTACGATTATGAGGAACATTTCAGGATTTTTGTTTTGGCAGCCGGCGTTTTGCTGTTAGCCGAACTCGGTTTGCGCCACACATTATTCCGCAGTTTTATTTGACATGTACGAGATAGACGATAACAAATATTTTTGGTTGCTGTGCATCATCCCGCTGTTGGTGCTGGTTTTCCTATTCAATTTGTATTGGAAGCGGAAAAAGCAGCGCGAATTCGGCGATCTCGCCCTGGTCAGGAAACTGAGCCCGGAAAAATCGCTTTTCAAACACGTACTTAAATTTATTGTGGTTGTCCTTGCGCTTTGCAGCCTTGTAATTGCGCTCGCAAACCCTAAAATCGGAACCAAGGTTGAAACCGTCAAACGCGAAGGCATTGACATTGTGTTCGCAATCGACGTCTCAAAAAGTATGTTGGCCGAAGACGTCCAGCCAAACCGTCTGGAAAAAAGCAAGCAATTGGTGTCGCAAATCATCAATTCATTGGCTGGCGACCGCGTTGGGATTGTGGCTTATGCCGGCAGCGCGTTTAAGATTTTGCCGATAACGTCAGATTATGGTGCGGCAAAAATGTACCTGCAAAGCGTCAATACAGACATGGTTTCCTCGCAAGGTACGGCGCTCGATGAAGCGATCAAGATGTCGACCGAATTTTTCGACAAGAACAGCAAAACCAGCAAAATGGTCGTCATGTTATCTGACGGCGAAGATCATTCAGAGGGCGCCGAAGATGCGGCTGACGAGGCAAAAAAAGCCGGCGTCAAAATCATCACGATTGGTGTTGGAACTGCAAAAGGAGGCGCGATTCCAATTCGGCGGAATGGCGTCATTGAGAGTTTCAAACGCGACCGAAACGGCGAGGTTGTCATTACCAAACTCGACAAGCAATCCCTTGAGACCATTGGCGAGAATACCAAAGGCGGCTATGTTTATGGCGAGAGTTCGAAAAACGTAACCGAATACCTGCGCAAAGAACTCGAGCGCATTCAGAAAACCGAATTTGAAAGCACCGAAATGGCCGATTTCGAATCGCAGTTCCAATGGTTTTTGGGAATCGCGCTGTTGCTTTTGTTGCTCGATGTGTTTTTCCTCGAGCGCAAAACGGCGTGGCTGCAGAAGTTGAACCTGTTTAACGAAAAAACGCCATGAAGAAACTGATCGCATACTGCTTGCTGCTGTGTTCATGCGCAATGGTTGCCCAGCAGGACAAAGCCCCGAAAAAAGACAAGGATCTGCCGCGCGGCAATCAGAAATATGCCGAGAAGAAGTACCCTGAAGCCGAAGCTGATTATCGCGTATCGGCCTCAAAGAATCCTGATAAAATGGCGTCGGTTTTCAATCTGGGCAATTCAATTTACCGCCAGGATCAAATGGCCGAATCAAAAGCGCAGTATAAGAAAGTGATTGAACTCGGCCAGTCGCATTTTGAAAAGCACCGTGCGTATCACAACCTTGGCAATATTTACATGGCTGAAAAAAAGTATAGTGAAGCCGTCGATGCCTACAAAAACGCGCTGAAAAATAATCCTGACGATGACCAGACGCGTTACAATTATGCGCTCGCGAAGAAATTGCTCAAAAAAAATC
>JAEWLD010000235.1 GCA_023393485.1 Bacteroidota bacterium | reverse complement strand
CAACGACGTTGCCGCCGAATGGCGCATGCGCCGCGTATAATTCGAGAATTTTTTCTTTTGAATGCCGAAGTTCGAGCCGTGTTGAAAGAATGACTTCGATCAGCTTTTCAAAATACGTCCGCTTTTTACCTTCGCGCGAAAGCCTGATTACTTGTTGGGTAAGCGTACTGCCGCCGCGGATTACTCGGCCCGCCGCCGCATTTTGCCTAGCCGCATTCAGCATCGCGACCGGATTGAATCCTGGATGTTTATAAAAATTCCGATCCTCAAAAGCGACGATGCATTTCCTGAATTTATACGGAACGCTGTCCTGCGCCGGAAAACGCCATTGGCCGTCCTTTGCAATTTTTGCCGCCAGAAGTTCGCCGTCGCTGCTTTCGATAACTGTCGCGTAAGGCTGATCGAACAATTGCCGTGGCAGTGAAAAATAATAAACCAGCAGCAGCACGAACGCCGCCGCCGATTTTTTCTTGTTGTTTTTGATCCAGTCGCCAACGCGGCGAAAGAACGCAATCAATTTTTGTTTCATTTCACGACCTGGATCCACTGGCCTTTATTGCGCGCAAGGAATGTGTGGTCATACATCGCCTCACATTGCAATCCAGGCAAATAATATGTGCCGAGATACGATGCATTGAGCAACACACGGAACGTCTTGGTTTCGCGACTTTTCAGGCCAAAGTAGAAATTAGTACGGTCATCGCGGATATCGATGTAATCTGCAGCGCTGTCTGTAGACTCGCCGCCGTAATCAGTAAAGCGGGTATTGACAATTTCAAATCCCGACGGCAGAATCTGTGTAAGCGCGATGTTTTCCACGCGTTCGCTGCGCTGGTTTGTGACCGTGATCTCAGCGACGAATTCGGTTCCCTGCTTGATTTTGTCGACATTTACAACCGCGCCTTTCCTGTCTTTATAAGCAACCCTGGCCAGAACGTCATTTTGTTCCGCCTGTTCTTTGCCGATCGGAAGAATTCCAGAATAGAGCAGCCGCACATAAATCGTATTGCCTTTTGTGTTTTTGACAGTGACGCCATTTGTGCCGGATTTGATTGCCAGGCTTCGGTCTGCAAACGACTTGGGCGTAGTAACGGTTTCCGACTTGCCTTCTTTTGAATATTGGACGTTGATGCCGCCGGCTCCGTTCTCCCTTGCAAATTTTGACATGGCGTACAGGCAATATGCCGTGGTTTGCGTACTCATCCATTCACTGCTCGCCATATCTTTCGCGACTTTCATCGCCATTTGGAAAGCTTTTTCTTTCTGGCCCAACAGTACAAGCGTTTCAAGTGTCATTGCGCGATTTCGGTCTGCCGAACCGTAGTAGTACCATCGGTAATTACTGTCATAATCGTCGATTTTGCTCTTGGCAAGCAACGACATTGCAGCCTCTTTTTGACCCGCGATTCCGTACGCAGCGGCAAGGCGCAATTTGCTTTCGTTCGATATTCCGATGGTTTCACGAAGCCTGTTCATCGAAGCCAAATCCGGCGCACCGGCCAATGCTAATGTATACAAACGGTAAGCCTGTGCGAAGTCATTGCCGTATTCGTTTATCAATCGCCAATTTTTAGCTTCTTTTTGCTGGTATGCAATCCATTTGTTTTTGAAACCTATCGGTAAAACATAACCTTTCTTCTCGGCTTCAAGCAAGAAATGTCCGGCATATGAAGTGCCCCAATCGTCAACATAGGTATCGCCAGGCCAATATGAAAATCCGCCGCTTGGCTGCTGGAATCTCGATAACCTGTTGATGCCGGCCGTGACATTTCGCTGGATTGTCGATTTGCGGCTCGCATCGACATCTGCCACATCAGTCAGATACAGCTGCGGAAACACAGACGACGTGGTTTGCTCGATACAACCGTGCGGATATTCTATCAGGTATTGCAAACGGCGGTTCAAATCCATCGTCGGCATTGATGAAACTTCGAGCCGCGCCTTATTGCTTCCGGCCACGCCAAAGGTTTCCCATGAAATTGTCCTGGCCTGGTTTGCCTCGAGAATCACGTCTTTGTAGGCATATGTTACCGGATTCGGGTTGGTCATGTCGATTTCGACGTCATATGTTGACCTTTCGCTGCCCGAAGTGGCGATGACCTGAACTTTACCGATGCCGGTCAATGCGCCGACTTCAAGCTCAAAATACGCCATTTTTTCATCCGGTTGCGCGAACGACAGTTTTTGTGATGCGCTTCCGACCACTTTGAGCCCGGTTGCCTTTACCTGGATATTGACGTTTTTGACGTGATTTTCCATCGCGAAAACCGTAACGGGCAACGTAACGCGCTCGGCTGGCGAAATTTTGCGCGGCATCGATGCCAATACCATCAAAGGACTCCGGACCGGCGTGGCTTTTTCAACACTGCCGTAAGCGCTTGAAGCGGCATCGCCTGCGACGACCATCGTACGGACGGAACCGACGTATTTCGGCAAATTGATCTTATGCGACCTGGTTTTCCCCTTCTCAAGCTTGAACGGCCCGAGATACATCACGACAGGCTTGAACCGGTTGGCTTTTTTGGCTTTACCGCCGCCCAAATCCTGGTCGCCGCCGATGCTGAAAATTTGGTTCACTTTACCGCCGTATGCGCCGATCACATCGTCGTAGACATCCCAGGTTTTGACGCCCAACGCTTCGCGCGCATAAAAACTGTCCCAGGCGTTTGGCGTTTTGAAACGCGTCAAGTCAAGAAGGCCTTCGTCAACAACCGCAATGGTATAGGTCATTTCCTTGCCCGATTTTTCGCCGACATTTACCGTAAACGGCTGTTCGGGTCTGAGCACATCCGGCATTTTGAGTGTCGGCTCAAGAATAGTGTTTTTGTCAATGACTTCAACCGGAACGATTCCATACATCCTGATCGGCGAATCATTTTTAGTGGTCGCGTGCGGTTGGAGTAATGTGATATTGAAATAGACGTTCGGCGCCATCGCAGAAGTGATCGGTATTTCAACCGCGGTTTCGCCTTTGCGCGTTTTGGCCCAATACGTCTTGACGACTTTTGATCCGTTCTCAATTGAAATCAGTGCGCGCGCGCCTTCGCTCGACGGAAACGAAATTCTGGCCTTTTCACCTACTTCATATTTCTCCTTGTCTGTCGAGAAAATCAACATCGTCGCCATCGACGCGTCTGTATTGCGCGTTTTGCCTGACCAATACGGCCAATCGATCGACACGGTTTGCGAGGTAGCATGACCGCTTTCGGGATCGGTGACGCGAATTAGATATCTTCCCCATTCGTCATCGGTCAGGGCAAATTGAAAACTTCCTTTGCCGTCGGCATTCGTGCTGACGACAAAATTTTTATATGCCGTGGTCACTTCGTCGGAGTTGTAATTGGACAAATCGTTTTCATTGGATGCATCCCACCACCAGCGCCATTCGACCTTATAAACGCGCACATCGAGATTTTTGGCGGCTTTTGGGCGGCCTTTCTCGTCGACGGTCACTACCTCAAAGCGATTGTTTTTCCTGGTTTCAAGCATTCCGTACTTGCTCGGTTCAGGCGTTTTCAGGCCAACATAGCTGCGATAAGGCGAATATGTCGTAGACACGACATCTGTACTGACGTCGCCGCCTTCTTCATAAACTTTGGTGATAAATGCCGCCTTCAACATTCCTGGCGCAACGCCTTCGAGTTCGGGTTTGATCGGAATCGAAGCACGTCCGCTGGCATCGGTTTTACCCGAAAAAATATTGATTTCCTCAGTGCTGAACTTTCGCACGGCGTCGTCAAAATCATATTTTTCATAGCCTTTAAACGCAGTCACTTGTTGTGAGAATTTGGCCTGCATCTCAACTTTCAGATTTTTTGCAACTGCGCCATGAAGCCAAGTGACTTCAAGGTTCGACGCATTGTCGTAGGCAGATGATAACACCGGATTTGAAAACTTGTTCCTAATCTTCAGTCGGTTCGGCTTTATGGTTTCTATCTTGATGCTCTTGTAGAATCGAGCGCCGCCAACCGATACCATTGCTTCCCAATTGCCTGTTGGCGCATCGGCACTTGTCGGGACAACAAAAGCGTAATGATTCCAGTCATTCGCCTTGTAGACTTTTTGATACGTTATTTTGCCTTTCGGATCGCTTAGCCTGAACTTGATCGGGTGCGTTTTAGGCAGTTTATTGTTGGCGTCATTGAGAATGAACGACAGGTACAAATTGTCTCCGGGCCGCCAGATGCCGCGCTCGCCGTAAATAAACCCTTTCAACCCTTTTTGCAAAGTTTCGCCGGAAACGTTGAAGTTGCTTACCGAAAGTGAATTCCCGTCATCGAGCCTGACATAAGTCGAGTTGTCGCCATCGGTCACAATCGCGAAATACGCAAACGAATTGATTTTAAACGCCGCGGTTCCCATCGCATCTGTACTGCCGCTGGCCAGAAGCTGTTGCTGATAACTGTACAGCTCGACTTTGGCGCCGCTGACCGGTTCGGTGGTAATGATATTGTTTACAGCAACAAAATACGATTTATTCTCGCCGCGCTTGGCAATCACACCAAGATCGGTCGCCAGGATATTCGTCGCGATTTTTGTGTTGTAGTAATACGATTTTGTACATGGATCTTCACGTTCTTCCCAATTGTAATCGTCATAATAGTCATAATCGTAATCGTAGTCATTGCCGCCACTGTAGTTTACATCGTTCTCATCGATTTCTTCGACTTCGCGCCCGGGCTCGGTCTCAGTTTCGGCATCGGCGCACGAGTAAAGCGAGTAGGCTTTTTTGAATGACATCTCAACGCGGTAAATTGCTCCTGGATCGGGCGTTATCAATTGGGACAGATCGAGCGCGTACGCATTCCATTTTCCGGAATTCACGAGTTTGTTGTCTTTAAGGCTGAGCCTGGTTTTGGCGACCGGCTGGCCTACGCGTTGCAGGCTCGCCCCGCCATTTATATCGTTGTTTTGCAGGAATTGCAAAATGTTGTTTTTGTAAATCTTGAAAACCCTGACATCAACACTGCTCAGGTTTACAGCTTCGAAATTGATTTTCAGATTGTTTGAACTCGGCAGAATCGTTCCGCTTTTCATAAACCTTACGCTCGGCTTGATTTGCTCGAACATCACACGAGTGGCAAACGATTTCTTCATTTTGAATCCGTCTTCGCTTTCAATGCCCTGGAAAACTTCAAGCAATTGATTGCCGCGCAAAGGCTCGTCGAAAAACACTTTCAAGACGTTTCCTTGCGTGGCATATCTCAGGTCTTTCGCACTTTCAACCGATACAAGCCCGGCAAAATCCTGGTCGGTTTTCAGTGGATCCGAAAAATTGATGTAGACTGATTGGTTGCCTTCGGGCGCTTCAACATCGATGATCTTAAAATTGTCTTTGCCGATGACCTGATAAGTGATTTTGCCTTTTTGGCCAATGCCGGCGCCGGAGCCATCAAAGTTGATTTCCAGTGTCGTGTCTTCGGCATAACGCTGAATACTGTCGATGACGAATTTAAACTCGGTCGGCGTACTCATCGTTCTATCGAATTTTATCTTGAGCTGGCGGTCTTTCTGCCGGGCAGACACCAGCTTTTTGGCGACTTCAAAATCCATTTGGTCGGCCGTTTTCATCACGCAGTTCAGATATTGGAAATCTTTGCTGTATGACTGCAAATCCTGCGTATTGATTACGAAATCCTGTTTGATTGTTTTTACCGTAAACCGAAATTCCGAAAGCTCTTTTGGCGTCTGAATCACTTCCGAAAGCTTGAATTTGACTTGATATTCGGTGTTTTGATCGAGTGTTTTTTCGGGAATAAACGCAATCGTATTACCTGATAAGACAACCACTTTTCCATCAACCGAAGGCGAAATGTCAAAAAGGCTTTTGTCAAGAATTTGCTTCGGCTGCCATTCTTTTTTATCGAAGGCGAAAACGATTCGGATGTCTGATTTGGTCGACACGATTCCGCTCGTAAAACTTGAAATGTACTCCTTGAACAACGAAAAGTCTGAATTGAACTCTGCAGCCGACTGCTTTCTGCAGGATTGGAACACGAAAAACAACGCAAGCGCACAAACAAATCCTTTTGTTTTCATTGCTATCAAGAATTAAGGGTTACGAAGAGCGGCGACGAAAATCAACATTTTCGAATTGCTGCCATAACAACAAATCCGCACATTATATTGCGATAAATGTATACTATTTTTTAAAATATTTTTAAGAGGATTTTTCGTTATAAAAGAAATTGGCGCCGTTGCTCATCTATTTGCGTCTGGCTTTGAAAAAACGCAACATCAAATCGGCACATTCAGCCGCCATAACACCGTCTATCACAACCGTTTTCGGGTGAAGCTTCGTGCCCATGTTCAAATAGCCGCGGCCTTCATCTCGCGCGCCGAAGACGATTTTGGGAATTTGGCTCCAATACAACGCGCCGGCGCACATTTGGCAGGGCTCGACCGTGACATAAAGCGTACAGTCTTTAAGGTATTTTCCGCCGAGATAATTGGCAGCGGCGGTGATTGATTGCATTTCTGCGTGCGCTGTGACGTCGTTGAGCATTTCAGTCAAGTTGTGGCTGCTCGCGATTACTTTGTTTCCGGCGACGATGACGGCACCAATCGGTATTTCACCTTTTTCAAACGCCGTTTCTGCTTCGATCAGCGCTTTTTTCATGAAGTATTGGTCGGTGAAAATATTTTCCATTGTCACAAAAATACGATTTCAACCCTTACCTTTGTTTTATGCCTGAAAATTTACTTTCGCAGATCCAAACGCCGGCCGATTTACGGAAATTGACGCCTGATCAATTGCCAGAGCTGGCTTTGCTTCTACGCGATTTTATAATCGATGTCGTCTCGGTCCGCGAAGGCCATCTGGGTGCCAGTCTCGGCGTGGTTGAACTGACCATCGCACTCCATTATATTTTCAATACGCCCGACGATTTGCTTGTTTGGGATGTCGGACATCAGGCGTACGGCCACAAAATACTGACCGGAAGACGCGATATTTTTTATACCAACCGCCAATCCGGCGGGATTTCTGGGTTTCCGAAACGCAGCGAAAGCGTTTACGATACCTTTGGCGTAGGGCATTCGTCTACGTCGATTTCAGCTGCTTTGGGAATGGCGATCGCCTCGCAACTCAAAGGCGAAAAGCGCCATCATATTGCCGTGATCGGCGACGCGTCGATTGCCGCCGGAATGGCGTTCGAGGGATTCAACCACGCCGGTGTTACCGATGTGAATTTGCTCGTCGTGCTCAATGATAATGCGATAGGTATCGATCCAAGCGTCGGCGCGCTGAAAAATTACCTTACGTCGGTAAAAGAAGGCAAAAACCCAAAGCAGAACAACATCATCAAATCATTGAATTTTGACTATTCAGGCCCGATTGACGGTCACGACTTGCCTGCTTTACTGCGTGAACTCGAACGGCTCAAAAAAGTCAAAGGACCGAAGTTCCTTCATGTGATCACGACCAAAGGCAAAGGAATGCTGCTTGCCGAAGAGAACCAGGTAAAGTATCACGCGCCTGGCAAGTTCGACAAGATCACGGGTGAGTTGATCGTCAATTCCGAAGAAAACCTGCCGCCGAAATTCCAGGATGTTTTTGGATTGACGATTCTTGACCTTGCGCGAAAAAATGGGAAAATCATCGGTATCACACCGGCAATGCCTACCGGAAGTTCGCTGAAGTTCATGATGGAGGAAATGCCTGAACGTGCCATCGACGTCGGAATTGCCGAACAACATGCCGTTACGCTTGCCGCCGGAATGGCAACGCAAGGAATGGTCGTGTTTTGCAACATATATTCGACATTTCTCCAACGTGCGTATGACCAGGTGATTCACGATGTAGCATTGCAGAATCTGCCGGCCATTTTTTGTCTTGACCGCGCCGGACTCGTGGGCGAAGATGGCGCAACACACCACGGGGTTTTTGATATCGCTTACCTGCGATGCATTCCGAATATGATCATTTATGCGCCGCTTAACGAAGTCGACTTGCGAAATATTCTATACACAGCGCAGCTTGGCCTCAAACACCCGATCGCAATACGATATCCGCGCGGTCGCGGGGTCACGATTGATTGGCAGCAACCGTATGAAAAAATCACGATTGGAAAGGCAAAATGTTTGAAACACGGTAAACGCGCCGCGATTTTATCTACCGGTTTTATCGGGCATAACGTCACCGAAGCGTTGGCTGAAATGACACATCGCGATGATTTCGCGCATTACGATTTTGCTACTATAAAACCTTTGGATGCCAACCTTTTACACGATTTACTGAACCGATTTAAGTATATTATTACACTCGAAGATGGAACCGTAAAAGGCGGATTTGGTTCCGCCATTGTTGAATTTGCCGCCAAATACAATTACAAGCCCGACATCCGGGTTTTGGGAATTCCCGACCAATTCATCGAGCACGGCTCAGTTGCCGAACTGCAACGCCAAAACGGCATTGACATCGAAAGTATTCGCAAAATATTAAGCGAATATTAGACGTTTTTCGTTCCGTTGATCGTGTTGTACAATTCAAGCGCATTGCCATCGGTCAAAAGCGATACATAATGGCAAATGTGCAGAAGCCTTTCATAAACCGTTTGCTTTTCGCCGATGAATTTTTCCGGCAGCAATTTCAGGATCAAACGGTCATAATTTGACATCGTGCCTTCAGCCTGATTGTTGAACGCAGTCGTAAATTTGTCAAGCAAAGTTTGGATGATTTGATATCCGACAAGTTCCTTTTCGACGACTTCGCGGCTTTGGTAGATATTCCTGACGCTGATCTTGATGATATCGTCCATTTGTGCTTTGTATTTACTTTTGTCGGTTAGCGCCAGTGGAAATTTACCTTCAAGAATCGCCTCCTCATTTTCGATAAAAACATTGACCGCGTCGTTGATCAAACTGCCGATCGCAAGCGCGCGCAGATAGCTTATTCGGTCTTCCTTTGTCGTGAGTGCATGATACTTTTTGTTGTCTATGCTGTCCTTAACGAGTTTGATCAAATATTCAAGCGCGTAATCTTCAGAAACAAGCCCGAGGTTGATGCCGTCCTCAAAGTCGATGATCGTATAACAGATATCGTCGGCCGCCTCAACCAGATAAGCCAGCGGATGGCGTTGGTAACTGGCGTCGTTACCTGATTTTCGGATCATGCCGAGTTCATCTGCGACTTCAGTGAAAAACGCTTTGTCAGCCTGGAAAAAGCCGTATTTCTTATCCGAGATATCCGATGTCGGCTTTTTCGGAAGACTTTCCTTCGGGTATTTTGTAAACGCGCCAAGTGTGGCAAATGACAGTCGCAAACCGCCTTCGTTGCCAGGACGCGATGCGGTCAGCAAGGTAAATCCGTTCGCATTGCCCTCAAAATCGACCAAATCCTGCCACTGTTTATCGGTAAGCTGTGATTTGTATTTCTGCCCATTGCCCTTGTTGAAATACTCGCCGATGGCCTTTTCGCCCGAATGCCCGAACGGCGGATTGCCGATGTCGTGCGCCAATGCGGCGGCGGCCACGATAGCACCGAAATCATTCATATGAAAACCGTGGATTTCTTTTAGCGCCGGATATTTCTCGATGATTTTCTTTCCGACCAAACGCCCGAGCGATCGGCCGACGACCGAAACCTCGAGGCTGTGCGTCAACCGCGTATGGACAAAATCGGTTTTTGACAGCGGAATGACCTGTGTCTTGTCCTGCAGGCTTCTGAACGGCGCCGAGAAAATGATGCGGTCATAATCTACCTCGAATCCGAGTCTTGTGTCATCTTGTTCTTTTCTGAGGCGTTTGCCTTTATCGCCCTGACGTTTAAGCGAAAGCAATTGATCCCATTGCATCATATGGCAGTAATATCTGTTGAACTTTTTGTTTGTGATTTGAACTTTTGCCGTGCCGCGTCGAACAGTTTTTTGTCGACGACATATACGCCGGGAATCGAATCATGCCAGCCACGCGATGGCATACCGAGAAATGTAATCCATTCGAGCGGAATCAGCCGACAAAACGTGCGCTTTAGAATTACATGGCTGTCTGGCGCGGAGCCGTCTTCCATGACGATGATTGTTCCGGTTATAAACTTTCCGATACTTCTTCCGAGCAATGTCTCGCTCAGGCCATAATACAGGATCGCAATGACGATTGCAAACAGGTATTGATGAAAAATACCCATGTGAAGCGTCCAGTAAATCAGTCCGTCCAATTTTGCCAACAGCGCAATGACAATCACACCCGTAAGAACGCAAAACATAAAAATCATCTGAAAAACCAAATCGAGCAAATAGTTGGCTATTCGCTGCCAGTGCGTTGCGATCAAATCATCGGAGATAGTAAATGAAACCATTTAATTTGGCTGTTTATAACAAAAACAGCTGCCAATGCAGGCAGCCGTTTGAGTTTTCATTGATTGATTGTTACGATCCACACATTTCGCAATCTTCAGGACCGTTGGCCTCGCGTGACCGTTCAAGCATCGCGCGGAATTCGTTCGGATCGATCGCCTGAACCTCAACGGCGGGCGCTGCGGTTTCCTGTCTGACTAGACTTGGTTCGGTCACTGCCGCTACCATTTCTTCGGCAATTGGCTGTTCCTTCTTATCGTTGTTGAGCGTAAACTTGATTGCATCGACCGCCGATTTGGTACGCAGATAGTACATGCCTGTTTTGAGTCCTGACTGCCACGCGTAGAAGTGCATAGAGGTCAGCTTCGCGTAATTCGCGTCCTGCATAAACAGGTTCAATGACTGCGACTGGTCGATAAAATAACCGCGCTGGCGCGACATGTCAATAATATCTTTCATTGACATCTCCCAAACCGTTTTATAGAGTTCTTTCAAATCCTGCGGAATGCGGTCTATGTGTTGCACCGAACCGTTGTGGCGCATGATTTCCTGTTTCAGATCTTCATTCCACAAACCGCGTTTTACCAAATCTTCAAGCAGGTGTTTGTTGACGACGATGAATTCGCCAGACAACACACGACGCGTATAAAGGTTTGAAGTATAAGGTTCGAAAGCTTCGTTGTTCCCGAGAATCTGCGACGTCGAGGCAGTCGGCATCGGCGCAACCAAAAGCGAGTTGCGGACGCCGTGTTTCATCACTTCCTTGCGCAATTTGCCCCAATCCCAACGGCCAGACAATTCTTCGTCTTTCAAACCCCAAAGGTTGTGCTGGAATTCGCCTTGTGAAATTGGCGAACCTTTGAATGTTGAATACGGACCTTCTTCTTTTGCCATTTCCATTGACGCGGTAACGGCAGCAAAGTACAGTGTTTCGAAAATTTCCTGGTTGAGCTTTTTCGCCTCGTCGCTTGTAAACGGCATGCGAAGCAAAATGAATGCATCGGCCAGACCTTGCACGCCCAGACCTACCGGACGATGGCGCATGTTTGAATTCTCCGCTTCAGGCACGGGGTAATAGTTCCGATCAATAACCTTGTTTAGGTTTTTGGTCACGCGCTTGGTCACATCGAAAAGCAATTGATGGTCAAATTGACTATTTTCGACAAACATCGGCAACGAAATCGAAGCAAGGTTACAAACCGCGATCTCATCGGCGGCCGTGTATTCCATGATTTCGGTACACAGGTTAGACGAACGGATCGTTCCGAGGTTTTTCTGGTTCGATTTGCGGTTTGCAGCATCTTTGTAAAGCATGTACGGCGTTCCGGTCTCAATTTGTGACTCGAGGATTTTCTCCCACAGTTCGCGCGCCTTGATCGTTTTGCGGCCCTTGCCTTGGGCTTCGTATGACTCGTACAATTTCTCGAATTCTTCGCCGTAAACGTCATACAATCCAGGACATTCGTTCGGGCACATCAAAGTCCACTGGCCGTCTTCCTGAACGCGTTTCATGAACAAATCCGATGTCCACATCGCAAAGAACAAATCGCGGGCACGCATTTCTTCTTTTCCGGTGTTTTTCTTCAAATCGAGGAATTCAAAAATGTCGGCGTGCCAAGTTTCAAGATAAATCGCGAAACTGCCTTTGCGTTTGCCGCCGCCTTGGTCTACGTAACGCGCAGTGTCATTAAATACGCGCAACATAGGCACGATACCATTGGAAGTTCCGTTTGTTCCGCGGATATACGAACCCGTTGCACGTACATTATGGATAGACAACCCAATGCCGCCGGCTGATTGCGAAATTTTCGCGGTTTGCTTCAATGTGTCGTAAATTCCGTCGATTGAATCATCCTGCATTTGCAAAAGGAAACACGACGACATTTGCGGTTTTGGCGTGCCGGCGTTGAATAACGTTGGCGTGGCGTGGGTAAAATATTTTTTTGACATCAAGTCATAAGTCGCGATTGCAGCATCCAGGTCGTTCAAATGGATACCGACTGCAACGCGCATCAGCATGTGCTGCGGACGCTCGACGATTTTGCCGTTGATTTTTAAAAGGTACGAGCGCTCCAAAGTCTTGAAGCCGAAATAATCATAGTTGAAGTCGCGGTTGTAGATGATGTGCGAATCGAGAAACGCAGCATTTTTCTGGATGACTTCATATACTTCTTCAGACAACAGCGGCGACTCTTTTCCGGTACGCGGGTTTACGTAATGGAACATGTCTGACATTGTTTCTGAAAATGATTTTTTAGTGTTTTTATGTAGATTGGAAATCGCGATACGCGCGGCCAACTGGGCGTAATCAGGG
>JAEWLD010000217.1 GCA_023393485.1 Bacteroidota bacterium | reverse complement strand
GTAACCATACATTCAATAATGAATTTCGAAAGAAGAAACCTGACCGACGAGCAGCTGCTCGATCTCTATAAAAGGCTGATCAAGCCGCGACTGATCGAAGAAAAAATGCTCATCCTCATTCGGCAGGGAAAAGTTTCCAAATGGTTTTCGGGAATAGGGCAGGAAGCGATTGCAGTCGGCGTCACAGCCGTGCTCGACGAAGACGAGTACATTTTGCCGATGCACCGAAACCTCGGTGTCTTCACCGGCCGCGACATTCCGCTGTACCGTTTGTTTTCGCAGTGGCAGGGCAAGGCGAGCGGCTTTACCAAAGGCCGTGACCGCTCTTTCCATTTCGGGACCCAGGAACACCATATCATTGGGATGATTTCGCACCTTGGCCCGCAGTTGGGCGTCGCCGATGGAATTGCGCTTGCCAACAAACTCAAGAAAAACAAAAAAGTCTGCGCGGTATTTACCGGAGAAGGCGCAACCAGTGAAGGCGATTTCCACGAGGCACTGAACATTGCCGCGGTTTGGGATTAACCCGTGCTGTTCATCATTGAAAACAATGGCTACGGCTTGTCGACCCCGACGCGCGAGCAATATCGCTGCGAGAATCTGGCCGACAAAGGCATTGGCTATGGCATGGAATCGCACATTCTCGATGGCAACAACGTATTGGAAGTATATAACGAATTGTCTGAAATCGTATCGTCAATGCGCGAAAACCCGCGTCCGGTACTGATCGAATTCAAGACGTTCCGCATGCGCGGGCACGAAGAGGCGAGCGGCACCAAGTATGTTCCGCAGGAATTGATGGACATGTGGGCAGAAAAAGACCCGGTCGACAATTTCAGGCGTTACCTGATCAAACAGGGCGTGCTTCGTGTCGATAAGGACGATAAATGGCGGGAAGATATCAAAGCCGAAATCGATGACAATCTGATGGTTGCCAATACTGAAGTCGATATCGTCGCCGACCTCGAGACCGAACTTGGCGACGTGTATAAACCTTATGAATTTGAAGAGTTTGCGGCAAAAGGCGATACAGAAAACATCCGTTACGTCGATGCCGTCTCGCAAGCATTGAGGCAATCGATGCAGCGTCACGAGAATCTGGTCATCATGGGCCAGGACATTGCCGAATACGGCGGAGCGTTTAAAGTGACCGACGGTTTTGTCAGTGAATTCGGCAAAGAGCGCGTGATCAATACGCCAATCTGTGAATCGGCCGTAGTTTCCGCCGGTATGGGATTGTCCATCAATGGTTTCAAGGCGATTGTCGAAATGCAGTTTGCCGATTTTGTCTCGACCGGATTCAACCCGATTGTCAATTATCTCGCGAAAGTGCATTATCGGTGGAATGAAAATGCCGATGTCGTGGTCCGGATGCCTTGCGGCGGCGGAACCCAGGCCGGCCCGTTCCATTCACAGACCAACGAAGCCTGGTTTACAAAAACACCCGGATTGAAAGTCGTCTATCCGGCGTTTCCGGTAGATGCGAAAGGCTTGCTGAACGCGGCAATCAACGATCCGAACCCGGTGATGTATTTCGAGCATAAGTTGCTGTACAGGAGCATTTATCAGGAAGTCCCGAAAGAATATTATACCATTCCGCTTGGCCAGGCGACCGTTCTCAAAGAAGGAAAAGATGTCACGATCATTGCCTTTGGCGCCGCGGTCCATTGGGCGCTCGAAACGTTGTCTTTGAATCCTGAAATTTCGGCAGACCTGATTGATCTCAGGACATTGCAGCCACTGGATAAGGACACTGTTTATGCGTCGGTGAGGAAAACCAGCAAATGCATTATCCTTCAGGAAGACTCGATGTTCGGCGGAATTGCCAGCGATATTTCGGCTATGATCATGGAAGATTGCTTCGAATATCTCGACGGGCCGGTCAAAAGGGTAGCGAGTCTTGACAGTCCGATACCGTTCACGAAAGCGCTCGAAGACCAGTATTTGGGCAAAGGCAGATTCGAGACGGCGCTCAAAGAATTGATGGCGTACTAAAAAAAAATTAAAATTTTGTTAATAAAAAGGGGCTTTCGGGTTCCTTTTTTCATTTAAAATATCTTTATTTGTATCGTAAATCGATACCTACTATGATTAAAGCTATTGTTTTGAAGTGGAAAACGTTAGCATGCCTTTTCTTGTTGCTGACCTGGATCGATACGCAGGCTCAATGCGGCTTGACGATTACCAATCCGCCATGCTCGGCCGGTCCGGTCAATCTTACCTCGGCGGCAATTACCGCAGGCAGTACCAACGTAGGTGTCTTGACCTACTGGATGGATCCCCAGGCTACTGTACCGCTGGCCAATCCGTCAGCCGTTGCCAATGCTGGATTTTATTACATCAAAAATACCGTTGGCGCTTGTTCAAGTGTTGCGCCTGTACAGGTTACAATAGGATCGGCGGCTCCGACCGGCGTTTCAGATTTGGACCTTCTTTGTAATTTTTCAAATTCATCGAGCTTGTGGTTTGACTTTGACGATGTCGGCCAGACTTCGTTCAGTTATTCTTATCAAATCAATGGCGGGCCGATTGTTTACGGATCGCAGTTTTCGCCATCATCGTATGTGGTCGGCGGGCTTTCTGTCGGGGATGAAGTTATTTTTACCGTATCGTTCAACGGCGTTTGCCACGAGCCGCTCAAAGCGGTCGGATATCCGACGGCGACACCGAATTTCACGACGCCGCAAACGCTTTGCATAGGCACAGTTTTACCGACGACATCGCCAAACGGGATTTCAGGTTTCTGGAATAAGCCTGTTGTTCTAGGCGGAACACAAAACTATACTTTCGTGCCGGTGGCCTGCCAAATTCCGCAAATCGTCACGATTACAGCCGTCGCACCGGTAACGCCGACATTCAATCCGATCGCGCCTATATGCGAAGGTTCGCCGGCTCCCGCACTTCCCGCGAACTCAACCAACGCGCCTGCCATTCCCGGAACATGGAATCCGGCAGCCATCAATACCGCGACGCCGGGCACACAGGTATTCACTTTTACGCCGGCCGCCGGACAATGCGCAACCGGTACAACGACACTTTCCGTAACCGTAACGCCCAGGATTACCCCGACTTTTGCCGCTTATCCTGCGAGTTTGTGCCAAAACGCTCCTGCGCCTGTATTGCCGACCACATCGAGTAACGGAGTTACCGGTACTTGGAGCCCGGCCTCAATCAATACGGCGACAACGGGACTTAAGACCAGTACATTTACGCCGAATCCCGGCCAGTGTGTTTCGGCAACGCCCGTGACTGTCAGTGTCAATGTCGTTCAGAGCGTCGTGCCGACATTCAATCCGATCGCACCGTTTTGTGCCGGAACTGCAGCACCGAGTTTGCACGCTGCGTCAATTGAAGGTTTTGCCGGAACATGGAGACCGGCGTAGATCAGCAATACTACCAGCGGAACTTATACTTTTACTCCCAAAGCATCGCATTG
>JAEWLD010000161.1 GCA_023393485.1 Bacteroidota bacterium | reverse complement strand
TGAAAGCCTTGTTTTCTTCTTTGAGTTTGATCGCGATCTCAACATCGACCGATTTGTCAGGCGCGGTTCCGGCGTCGTAATATTCGTTCTTGACGTATTTGCCGGCGAATTCGCCCATGTGTTTGGTGAACTTTCCTTGCAGATCGACCAGCGGAACTGGAACTTCATTGTCATCCAAGACGAGCATCGGCGGCACTTCTGGCGTCGCTTCCTTGGCGACTTTGGCGTCATCGGCACCAAAAGTCGGCGCGGTGTGTACGATTCCGGTTCCGTCTTCGGTTGTCACAAAATCGCCCGAAATCACGCGGAATGCATTTTCAGGATTTTGATACGGAAGTGCGTACGGCAAGAGTTGCTCATAGCGAATTCCGACAGCGTCTTTTCCTTTGAATTCTGCTACAACTTTATACGGAATGTTTTTATCGCCCGATTTGAAATTTTTAAAATCGTCGTCGCTTTCGCTTGCGAAATAACCTTTGCCGAATTGTTTGCCGACAAGATTTTTCGCCAAAACGACGTTAATCGGCTCAAACGTATACTGGTTGAAAGTCTTGATTAAGACATAATCTATTTTCGGCCCGACCGTAAGCGCGGTGTTTGACGGCAATGTCCACGGCGTCGTCGTCCATGCCAGGAAATGGACATCGCCAAAACCCTGTAAAAACGAAGGCAATGTTTCAGGCTTGGTTTTGAATTGCGCGACAATCGTCGTATCAGTCACATCGCGGTACGCGCCCGGCTGGTTGACTTCGTGTGACGACAAACCTGTTCCCGACTTCGGCGAATACGGCTGGATCGTGTAGCCTTTGTACATCAGGCCTTTGTCGTAAATCTGCTTGAGAAGCCACCAAACCGTTTCCATGTATTTCGGCTTGTAAGTCACATACGGATCGTCCATATCGACCCAATAACCCATTTTCTCGGTCAAATCGTTCCAGACGTCGGTGTAACGCATGACCGTTTTCTTGCAGGCTTCGTTGTAATCTTCGATTGAAATCGTCTTGCCGATGTCTTCTTTTGTAATTCCGAGTGCTGCCTCCGTACCAAGTTCAACGGGCAGACCGTGCGTATCCCAGCCGGCTTTCCTTTTAACTTGAAAACCTTTTTGGGTTTTATAGCGGCAAAAAATGTCCTTGATAGCGCGCGCCATCACGTGATGGATGCCAGGCAAACCGTTGGCCGACGGCGGGCCTTCAAAGAATACGTACGGCTCATTGCCTTCGCGGGTCGTGACGCTTTTTTCGAATATATTTTCGTTTTTCCAGAAGTCAAGGATTTCGCGAGCCGATGCCGGCAAGTCCATTCCTTTATACTCTGTAAATTTAATGCTCATGTTGGTTTTGTTTTCGCGCCTGCGAAAGTAAGGATTTTTTTATTATCAACGCGCCATTTTACGGTAGTTTTCACACCTACTGGGCTGGTTTTGATTGGATTTGGCTATATTTATCCGGATTTGCATTTTTTGGCCGGCAAAAACCCTTACACGATCAATTTAAGAACAATGTCTTTTTCAAACGCAATCAAAAGCTTCATCAACAAGCTCCCGCACGTCAGGACGCTGCACGCCCAAACAGAACTGTTTAAAAAAAACTCGCTTTTCCCGCCAGGACATTTCTATTCACCGATTGTTTCGGTAGATGAAATCCGCAGGCGCGAGGCTGATATTTGGGAAAAACACAACCACGACGGTATAGCCGGAGTTGATTTGCAGCTAAACAAACAACTCGAATTGCTTGAAAAAATGGCTGAATTCTACAATGAAATGCCATTCGCTGCCGGCAAACAGGAAAACCTGCGCTATTACTTTGAAAACAATTTTTATTCTTACACCGACGGTACAACGCTCTATGCGATGATCCGGCATCTGCGCCCGAAACGCATCATTGAAATCGGATCCGGATTTTCGTCTGCGGTTATGCTCGACACCAACGAGCGCTTTTTTGGCAATGCCATCGCGCTGACTTTTGTTGAACCTTATCCGCAACGCCTTTACTCTTTGTTGACCGAAACCGATAAAAAACGTACGACAATCATCGAACAAGGAATCCAATCCGTTCCGCTCGATACATTTGCCGTTTTGGAGCCCGGCGACATTTTATTTGTTGACTCTACGCATGTTTCAAAAACCGGCAGCGACGTCAATTTCATTTTATTTGAGGTTTTGCCGGTTTTAAAGCGCGGCGTCATGATTCATTTCCACGACGTTTTTTACCCGTTCGAATACCCGAAAGCCTGGGTTTACGCGGGCCACAATTGGAACGAAGATTACATTTTAAAAGCATTCCTGATGTACAACACCACATTTGAAATCAGGCTGTTTTCTGAATACATTCACCGATATCATCCTGCAGGATTCGCCAACATGCCGATCACGCTGAAAAATTTCGGCGGCAATCTCTGGATCGAAAAAATGGGTTAGGAAAATACCTCGCGCAGTACTTCAAGAGATTTTGGCTTCCGAAAACCTTCAAGGTGAAAGCTGTAATAATCGAGCAGGATTTTGAGCAAAATCTGCCGCTGGTTTGCCGAAAAAACCTTTTGGTCGCTACTGAATCTGTGCCTGAGCAAGCGTTTTAGCAATTGTGTTTCGGCCTCAGACAGGCAACTGACCGCATGATCGTCGGTGAATACGCCTTCGACCATTTCAAAAAATCGCATATCGGTTGATACATCTGGGTAAAACCCCAGGAATTTTGAGATTTCAAGCAATAAGATCAAATGGAAATTCGCAACCTCATCGTGATTGTCGAGCCAATGCAAAGCGGTTTCGAGAAATGCGAACAAGTCTTCATTTTTCGCTTCTTCCTTGATTGATTGGTGCAGAACTTCTGAGATAAAAAGAATAATCGTGCTTTTGACGACCTGCGTATTGATTGACTGATACGGCGTAGCAAGCCTGACTTCGCGAAAATTTTCCAGCGTGCCTTTGTTTTTGTGGACGGCTTCAATCTCAAGCAGCGTCATTGGCTGGAAGTATGCGATTTTTTGCGCCGTTTTGCCCGTAAAGGCATTGCGGACAAAATAGGATTTAAGCCCGGCCTCGCGCGTAAAACACTTGACAATAAGGCTTTTTTCCTGATAGCGCAGTGCTGAAATGACGATTGCTTTGGTTTTGACGAGCACGGTTTAATGTGAGAATTTGAAAATTTGGAAATTTGGAAATTGATTTGACATGCTTCACCTATTTCAAACGCAGAAAATTGCGGTATCCGATTGATTTTTTTGCAGACGAATTGTGGACAAAAATTATTTGAGTCTGACCAAGCTCAGGTAAGACAGCTCAAAGCATTTTCAAATTTCCAAATTATCTCAATTACCTAACAATCATCACCTTCTTCACCGTAGTCTCGTCGCCGCTTTCAGTCGAAACGAAAATCATGTAAACGCCCGATGCGACTTTGTATTTCCCGAATGCTGTCGTATCCCATTCGATCGTGCCACCTTCCGTAACGGTTTCGTAAACGAGACTTCCTGTAATGTCCGCGATTTTCACATGGGCTTTATCGGTCAATCCGCTGACTTTAACCGTGCCCGCAAATTCAGGACGAACCGGGTTTGGATAAACATAGACATGGCTCAGATCATCTTTTGACGATGTCGCCGTGCCTTTGAACGACACCAGGCCTTTGGCCGTCGCGATGAACACTTCGCCGGTTGCGCCGTCAATTTCAATGTCATTGATGGTATTGCTCGGCAGCGGCGAATTGTTGATCGTAAATTGGTGCAGCGTCTGCTGCCCGTCGGGAGACAAATGATAAACGCCTGAATCAGCAGTTGCGATCCATTTGTTGTTGCCGCCGTCGACCGCAATGTCAGTTATAAACTGCGCGGCCAGCAATTCCGCGCCAACGCCTTCTTCTTCAATCACGATCATATTTGCCGTCATTTGGCCTTCGGAAGTAAACCGGTCAACGCTTGAGAGCACGCGAAGCCCTGAGGTCGTGCCAATCCAGACTTGATTCCTGTTGTCTATCGCCACGGCACGGACATCGAAAGTCGGCAAATTTCCGCTTTCAGGACCGAAAGTGATTTTCTTGAATTGCGGCGACGCATTTTCATTAAACGCCACAAGACCGTCAGAGGCGGTACAAATCCACTTTGTTGAGTTTTTGTCGATTACCATCCGGCCATATCGGGCATCAAAAAAATTCGCGACGATTGATTCTACATTATATGACTGCCAGGTGCCGCTCGGTCTCAAAACCTTGATCGCATTCTTGACAAGGCCGTCTGTCACCCACATATTGCCTTCGCGGTCAAATACACTTTGTTCCATCCGGATATTGTCTGTTGGCGGGTCATTGTCAAAAACGCTTTCGAGCCCGCTATTGGTCTCGTTGTAAACTGTGGCAAGCACGTCGTTTTCAAACTTTGCCATGCCGTTGAAATATGAACTGACATAAATGATGTTTTGGTTAGCGGGATCAACGGTGACGCGGACCATGTCAAAAAAGTCGGATCCCGGCGGATGGACTTCGGCATACGGAATATTGAGCCAGCCATTCGCATTGTACTTGCTGATGCCATACGCACGAAACGGGCTAGGAACATATTGCCGGGTGTAGTCACCGTAAACCGCCCAAAGATTGGCCGACTGTTTATTGATTGAAAATATTGTGTTGCGGGCCGGACCGGCCGGACTGATGTAATCGAACGCCGTAGGGTTTGAAATCGGAGCGGTCACAACGCCATTTTCAAACGTACCGATGAAGATGGTTCCATTGGTTACCGTCGCAGCCGTAAAAACCGCGTTCATATCGGGAATCAGGTTGCTGTCTACCTGCGCAACGCCAATAAACGATGTGTTGTAGACATAGACGCGATCAGAAGTCGCAACGACGAGATAATCGCCCGAAGCCCGCAAATCAACCGCCGGAAGCGGCAATTGACCCATAGTTGAAAAAGCTCCTGTATAGCGCGAAACTGTGCCAGAATTGTTGACTACGACGAGTTCGTTTGCGAAGGCTTCGGCGCCGATGAAAGTGCCGCCGGCAATGTTGGTCCATTGACTGAAATCGATCAGGTTCGGGTTTGTGACATCGGCACGTCGAAGGCCTGAATTTGTGGCTGCATAGATATTTCCGTTGTAGACAGCCGTTTGATAGACAATGATTTCAGCGCCGTTGTCGCCAATGAAATACGTATCGCCGAATTGCAACAAATTCAAATCATATTGAACGATGCCGAAATCACACGAGACGTAGATGATTCCGCCATATTCCATAAAATGGTTGACGCGCTTGACATTGGGCGGCAATTGTTTGTTGATGATGTCTACGACGTTCACCATGCTGCCATCGGATTCATTGATGACGATGATAAGCCCGTTGTCATAGCCGACCATTGTTCTGTTGAGGGTTTGGCTGTGGTAAAGCGCCGTAATGGTTTGCCCCGAAAGTCCGTCGACGGTCGTTGTGGTCTTGAGTGTATTGGTATTGAGGTTTTTTGAAAAAAGCGCGTTCTCGGCAGCGGCGTAAACCACAGATTGCGACTGGGACAAATCTTTGATCTCGTTGAATGAAAAATAGCCTTTCCAAAGCTGGTCCTGGCAAAAGCCAACCTGCGATAGGATGAGAAAAACCAGCGCGTAAAAATTCCTTTTCATAGAAAATGTTGAAATACAAATGTATTAAACGAAATTATCCCGATTTATGTATAATGGAAATAATTTTTATTACAAACAAAAAAGCCTTTCTTGCGGGAAAGGCTTTTGGTTTTTTGGGACTCTGAACTTGGTTCAGAGTCTAAGCGGTTAGACAACGCCCTGGGCAAGCATCGCGTCGGCCACTTTAACAAAGCCTGCAATGTTTGCACCTTTTACGTAGTCTACATATCCAGTTTCGTCAGCGCCGTATTTTACGCACGCCGCGTGGATGTTGAGCATGATGTTGTGCAATCTTTCGTCAACTTCTTCGGAAGTCCAGCTCAGACGCAACGAGTTTTGAGACATTTCAAGACCCGAAGTCGCCACGCCGCCGGCATTTGAAGCCTTTCCTGGCGCGAACAAAATTTTCGCGTTTTGGAATACGGCAACCGCTTGAGGAGTAGATGGCATGTTCGCGCCTTCGGCCACACAGATACATCCGTTGGCTACGAGCATTTTCGCTTCTTCTTCGTTCAATTCGTTTTGTGTGGCACACGG
>JAEWLD010000154.1 GCA_023393485.1 Bacteroidota bacterium | reverse complement strand
GCCATGATGCAGTCGCCGATGAATTTGTCGATTATGCCGCCGTGTGCGATGATTTCCTTGACCATGACGTCGAAATAGTTGTTGAGCAGCTTGATTACTTTGTCGGGCGATTCCTTCTCGCTGATCGCCGTGAATTCGCAAATGTCCATAAAAGCGACCGTAGCCTCAATGGTTTCGTTGTCGGTCAGCTGGGTTTCACACTCGCGTGAATTCATGAAATTGAGCACGTTTTCGTCCACATACATTTTGAGGATGTTGTTCTCCTTGATGGCTTTGAGCGTTTCCTTGAGTTGCAGGACATGTTGGATGGTTTTTTCCATCGTCACTTCGAGGTCTTCAAAATTGATAGGTTTGGTCACAAAGTCAAATGCGCCGCGGTTCATAGCCGTGCGGATGTTGTCCATATCGCCATAGGCCGACACCATGACTGTTTTGAGCAGCGGATATGTCGTGGCGAGCTCGCCAAGCAATGTCAGGCCGTCCATTTCAGGCATGTTGATGTCACTTAAAACTACTTCTATATCGGGATTTTCCTCGACTTTTCGCATCGCGTCACGCCCGTTTGCAGCGAACACGAATTCGTACTGCTGCTCCCGGATTTTATGGCGGAATTTCTGGCGGATCAAAGTCTCCAAATCCACTTCATCATCTGCAACCAATATTTTTGTCATGTCGTGAATTGCTTTAATTTTTCTTTCAGTGCGCTGAAATCGACGGGCTTTGTCAGGAAATCATCGGCGCCCAAAGCCATTGCCTGATTGTAATTTTCGTCGTCGCCATAGGCCGTTATCATCATCACGACCGGCGGCGGCAACTCATATTTTTCCTTGATGTGGCGCAAAAGTTCGAGCCCGCTCATGCCAGGCATATTGATGTCCGACAAAATCAGGACGGCTTCATGCTTGTGCCGATTCATGTAATCGATGGCCTGCTCGCCCGAAAAAGCGAAATGCAGCTCAATCTCGCCACTGCGCAATTCTTTTCTGAAACGTTGTTCAAACAGCGTTTGTACATCAGATTCGTCGTCAACCACTAAAACGTTCATAAAGATATTTTATAAATGTGTTATTTTCAATTATTTAACAGGCAGGCTGATAATGAATTCGGTTGATTCGCCTTCTTTGGTCTCAACCTTCAATTCGCCGCCGTGGCCTTTGGTGATGATGTCATAACTCAACGAAAGCCCGAGTCCGGTGCCTTGCCCGGTTGGTTTTGTGGTAAAAAACGGCTGGAATATTTTGTCGATCACTTTTTTTGGGACGCCATTTCCATTGTCCCTGACGCGGATTTCAATCGTGTTGCCGAGGTTTTTCGTAACCACTGAAACCGTAGGCTGGTAATCGCCGCCGATTTGGTGTTTCTTTTCATTGACCGCATAAAAAGCATTGGTCAGCAAATTCAAAATTACCCGGCCCAAATCCTGCGACACGGCGCTGATCGGTTCAATTGTCGGGTCGAGTTCGGTATTGATCGTCGCGTTGAAAGATTTGTCTTTGGCGCGCAAACCGTGATAGGACAAACGCATGTATTCGTCGCAAAGCGCATTGACGTTGGTCGGTTCTTTCTGGCCCGAACTGTTGCGCGAATGCATCAGCATGCCTTTGACGATGCCGTCGGCGCGTTTGCCGTGGTGTGCGATTTTTTCAAGATTGTCGGATATGTCGCCAAGCAACCCGGCCTCGAGGCCTTCGTCTCGATCTGCCGGATCTTTCTTGCGCTCGTCGAGAATTTCCTCGATCAGCTCAATGCTGACTTCGGAAAAGTTGTTGACGAAGTTGAGCGGATTTTGGATTTCATGGGCGATTCCGGCCGTGAGTTCGCCAAGCGACGCCATTTTTTCTGACTGGACGAGTTGCGCGTGGGTTTTCTTGAGCTCGTCCAGCGTATCGTTGAGCGTGCTGTTGGTCGCTTGCAAAACCTCGTTTTTTTCGTTGAGGTCGTTGGTGGTTTTCTCGAGGTCGTCGATCATTTTGTTGAAAGACATTTCGAGTTCGCCGATTTCATCATGACGGATGTGTTTGATTTTCTGGTTGAGATCGCCTTGTCCGACTTTATGCGCCGCGTCGCGAAGTGCCAATACGGGAACCGATATGGTTTTGGCCAGCCAGAAGCCGATCAAAAAGCCGATAAACAAGACGATGCAACTGACAATAATCGAGGTTTTCTTGATTTCGGCCTTGCTCGCTTCAATGCTTTTGGTGTTGAAGCCGAGCAAAATCGAGCCCGACATCATTCCAGTGGCAAAAGGCGATCGTTTTACAATCAGCGAATCGTTCGATTGGATCGTCGGATCGAGGTGGACTTTTTCGGGAAACGTCCTGAAAATCGTTTGCCTGATGTTGAATTTGTCACGCGTGGCGTTCCAGACCGTATCGGTTTGCACCATGCTGACGAATTCGAGCCGCGGATCGCCTTTGACGAATTCCATCGCGGTTTGTACGCCTTCGAAATTCTGTTCGTTGATTGCGATTTTTACCCCGAGCGCAACTGTATTGGCGAGGTTCTGGACTTCGTTTTCATAGTTTTCGACCAATATGCTGCCGCGTTCCTGCGGAAAATAATACAGCGTAAAAAACGAAAACATCAGCACGATCGAGCAGATTGTCAGCCAGATCTTGGTTTTGAGGTTGATTCGCATAAGTTGTTTAAATCGCGATTTAGAACGAGGTTTTTCCGTCAATCATCACTGCCCGTACTTCCGAAGTCGCCACGGGTTTGTCGACTATGCCGATCGCTCCGGGATTCTGTGCGACAAAATTCTGCAAATCGGTGACCGAGGTGAAGAAAACCGGCGCCTGTGCTTTTCCCTGGAATACCAGCGCGAGCCAATATTTGTTGAGTTCGTCGCCGGACATGTCATAGATTTTTGACGATGTCGCCTTGCCTAATGCCGTATTGGTCTTCATCAGCGCGATGATGATGCGTTTGCCGTTTTTCCAGCGCTGTTTTTCGCCGAGCATGATGGCTTTGAGTTCCGATTGCTTCAAACTTTCGGGCGCGCCGGAAACGTTTCCGATCGCCGTCAGTGTGGTTTGTGCTTTTCCGCTTAAGGAGAAAAACAGGCACGCGATGAAAAAGCCGTACTTGAGTGCGCTTTTAGCCGGAAAAATACCGATGAGTTTGCTTGTCTTTTCCATAATCAAAATCCAATAGCGAATTGCGCGGTTATTTTGTCGACATTATCCCCGAACTCATAATCCAAATGCTGGTATTCGAGTTTTACGACCGCCAGATAGCTGATCTCAAACCTGAAACCCGCCACGAACGATTGCATGTCATTCTTGGTGTAGAACATTTCGCCTTCCTCGAATTTGAGGTTGTCGTAACGCACGTACGGAACATATTTTTCTTTGATGCGATATCCGGCGTACGCATATCCGGCAAGTGTTGTCTTGGTTCCGTTCATCGATGAATGATTGAAACCGGCCGTGCCTTCTGCGAGCAATTCGAGTTTTTTGCCAAAGCGCGCCACTGATGCCGACGCCAGATGCTGTTTCACACCGTGCGGCATGATC
>JAEWLD010000119.1 GCA_023393485.1 Bacteroidota bacterium | reverse complement strand
GTGTTCGAGCGCTGGGCCGCGTAATCCTTGAGTTGTTGGTTGTCTATCGCGCTGATGCCGAAACGGTAAAACAAATCCAGACTGGTCTTGAGCTTGAAATAATTGACCATTTCGTTGACCACGTTTTCATTGAGCGTGATTTTGAGATGCCGCAATTTCCTGGTGAGGATTTCCTTGCCTTCTTCGGCAATTTTTTTCATGTCTTCGTTCAGGACATTGCGGATTTTATTCTTTGCACGCGACGTCGTCACATAATCAAGCCAGTTGATCGACGGCTTTTGGGATTGCGATGTGATGACTTCAACCTGGTCGCCGCTTTTGAGTTCGGTATTGAGCGGAACAAGTTTGCCGTTGACGCGCGTGCCGAGTGTCCTGATCCCGACTTCGGAGTGGACGCTGAATGCAAAATCGAGCGATGTTGCGCCTTTTGGCAAAGATTTGATTTCACCTTTTGGCGTAAAGACAAAGATTTCCTTGGCATAAAGGTTCATTTTGAAATCCTGGACAAAGTCAACGGCGTTCGACTCTGCGTTTTCGAGCGCTTCACGCAAAAGGTTTAGCCATTGGTCGAGCCCGCTTTCCTCGCTCGCACCTTGCTTGTATTTGTAATGCGCGGCGTAGCCTTTTTCGGCAATTTCGTCCATGCGCTCGCTGCGTACCTGGATTTCGACCCAACGGCCTTTCGGACCCATGACGGTGATGTGCAAGGCTTCATAGCCGGTTGATTTCGGCGATGAAATCCAGTCGCGCAACCGGCTCGGGCTCGGTCTGTAGTGGTCGGTAACGATTGAGTAGATCTTCCAGGCGAGGAACTTTTCGTCGTGCGGATTTGACTTGTAGACGATGCGCAGCGCGAATTTGTCGTAAACTTCGTCGAAACTCACATTCTGCATCCGCATTTTGCGGCGGATCGAAAATATGGATTTCGGCCTGCCTTTGATCGTATATTCAATTCCTTCGGCGTTGAGCGATTTGCATAACACGTCAGAAATATCCTTGATATAAGCGTCCTGTTCTTCCTTGGTTTCCTTGATTTTTGAAAGGATGTCCTTGTAGACGTCGGGTTCGGTGTATTTCAAACCCAAATCCTCGAGTTCGTTCTTGATGTTATACAAACCGAGTCGGTGCGCAAGCGGCGCGTAAATATAAAGCGTTTCAGACGCGATTTTGACTTGTTTGTGCTCAGGCATCGATTCCATCGTCTGCATATTGTGCAAACGGTCGGCGATTTTAATCAGGATTACGCGCACGTCATCGTTCAAAGTCAATAACATCTTGCGGAAATTCTCGGCCTGCATTGAGATGTTCATGTCTTTTTTGACCTGCGCGATCTTGGTCAATCCCTCAACGATCTGGGCGACTTTATGGTTGAATTCGCGCTCAATGTCTTCGACCGTAATTTGAGTGTCTTCTACAACATCGTGCATGAGCGCGGCGGCAATCGCGGTTGCTCCGAGGCCAATTTCAGATGCGACGATTTTAGCCACGGCAATCGGGTGGAAAATATATGCCTCGCCAGATTTCCGTCGCACGTCTTTGTGCGCTTCGACGGCAAAGTCAAATGCTTTCCGGATCAGCTTTTTGTCTTCGGCAGACAGGGTTTGATAGCTGATTCTCAGGAGTTCTTTGTACTCTTGCGCAATCGCTTTATTTTCCTTTTCGATAAATTCTTCGGCCAGTTCCATAACAGGCTAAATGTAGAGAAATAATTGACAATTGACAATTGATAATTGACAATTATTACGGCGTTATCCCATGGTGCGGCAGCCGCGCACTAAACAAAAAAATCCCGGCGAACCGGGACTTTCTTACAAACTGTAATTCAAGTTCAGGCTCCATCTGTATTTGGCCTCGACTTTTCCGTCGTTCAGGTTTTGAGCGATCGGGAGCATGGCGCCGAGCCCAATAGAAAGGTTGCGCGATCCGGCTTCAAACCCAAACCGCCCAAAAACCACATTTCCCGCGGTATTTGGCAGCGCTAACCCAAACTGGTGGTTCGCCTCATATTTTTCGCCGGCAATTCCGGCCTGCGGCATCAGCTTATAACGGCCGGATTCATAAAGACGAAATACGGTCGCTCCGTAATTCAATTGGTTGCCAAAACGGTAATCTTTTTCGTTTTCGGTCTTTATGTCATAATTGGCGTTGATCATCAATCCGGTTTTCTTAAAGTTAAGGGAATATTCCGCGGCGACAAGATAATCCCAGCTGCCGGTCCCGATCTGGAAACTCGGGTTGACGCTTCCGGTATTGTTTGCGGTGTCGTATTTTCCGGTCGGCGCCTTCAATCCGCCTCCAACCTGGATGCTGTGTTTCCAGATTGCGCTGTCTTTTTTGGTTTTCCAGGCCGTGATATAGCCTAATACGGTCAGGTCGCCGAGGCCTGAAATGCGTTCCGTGCCGGTTGCTCTTTCACGCTCGTGCGCATGATAGGGCAACAAGGCAATAAGCTGGATTTTTTTACCGACGGGAAACTTTGTCCAAACCTGCCAGGTGTTGAAATTTTCGGAAGCCCACGGCGAATTGTCAAAAATGCCATCGCGGCTTTCATAGCGTTGATTCAGGTAACGAATGCCAACATATTTGCTGCTGAGCATCGAGCTAAATCCCATGCTGCCGCCACTGGCCGAACAGCCGCAGGCATCGCACTGGCCAAATCCCGATGGCAATTTGAAAACTTGTGAAGAAAATGCGGGAATAGTGTCTTTGACGTGCGCTGATGCAAGGACCGAAAACAACAAGGTTGCGAACAAAAATCTAGTGCTCATGCGGATCATTGTGTATGTGGTTTACTGAAAACACATTCGCCAGGTTTTCCGTAATGGCCGAAATGATAAGGTCATCGGTGACGATTGCGGCGCCACCTGAGACGTGGTCGGACAATTTCAGATGGTAGTCACCCTCCAATGCCTTTGATAAATCTGCGATGATGTGAACCGTTGGCGCAATTGTCTGGCGAACCAAAGCGGTCGACGGAAAATCCAGCGTCACTTCCAAATAATTGTCGGTGAGCGATGTCTTGCGTGTTTTGACCTCGAATGGCGTTTGCGCCGTCACCGTCGGCGAGGTAAAACTGCCGCCGATCCAAAAAAAGTTGTATCCTACATTCCAGTCAGCCAAAAGTCCGGCTGCCGTCGCGGTTTGGCCGAACGGCCCTTGTGCCGCTTGGCCCAAATTATATTGTTCGGGCGTGACTCCGATACCGAATCTTACCGCGACATAATCGCCTGCCGGAATGTCTTGCAGTTCAATCTCATGTGAAAGTTCGTTTGCCTCGTCAACGATGAAATAATCGTCAGGCAAAGTGTAGCTTGTACCGTCCGATTTGATCAGGACAATATTTCCGACGATGTATTTTACCGTATTGATGGTTAATATCTCGTTTTGCGGATTGGGCAATTGCGCCGCGCCGAGACCGAGGTCATTGCCGCCGTACGCTTGGTCAAATTCGAGTTTGAGTTCGCCGTGCCCGCTGATTCGCGGCGAATCGTCGTTGCTGCATGAAGATAGTGCCAGTATGGAAATGGCGGCAACAAAACCGTATTTTAAAGTGTTTTTCATAATGTCATTTAGAATTTAATGAATAGATATAACGACTTTGCCGGCATGTGCGGGAAAGTGGTTACTGAAAGCAAATTATGCTAACTGACGGTCGGCGGATGAAAAACAGAATCGCCCATTTGGCTGTGGTAGCCGTTTTCATAAGGCAAATTCACTTTTGGATTTCTTAGGACCGAAATGACCTGGATAGAAATGACTGGCAA
>JAEWLD010000058.1 GCA_023393485.1 Bacteroidota bacterium | reverse complement strand
ACCGGAAAGCCCGGATTGTATTCACTCAAATTGCAAACGCGTTCAGGTTTTGTCGCCGAATCATTGCTTGACGGCAAAAAAATCACCGTCGGTATGCGCAACAACGTCAGCCTTTTGTCTGAAATATCGATGTACACGCACACAGAAGAAAAGCCGCTAGCCGAGGTGATGCGCAACATCGCCAAAAAGGAAAACAACGGCCCGGCGATGTCACACAAGGAAGACAACGCCAAACTGATGGCTTATTTCAAGGAAGTATTGCCTGATTACGATGAAGACCGTGTCTATCCATCGGACATCAAGAAAGTACTGAACTGGTACAATTTGCTCCAGGCCAAAGGATTGGTTTCATCGGAAGAGCCTAAGAAAGGCAAAGCGGCGAAAGCAGCCGACGAAGCTGAACCCGCCGCTGAAGCCGAAGCAAAATCGCCGGCGAAAAAAGCTAAAAAAGAGTAGTGGATAACTATTGACAAATTATAGTCCCGCGCGCCTGTTAGGATAGCGGGATTTTTTATTTTTAAGACTGGCTGGATGCGGTCGGAAATTTATGGTTTTCCCGCAATTTGGCTGTTGAATAATATAGTAATTTACCTTCAGGGAAGGGGCGGGTTTATCCCTTATCCAAAAATAAATTCGGAACGGTACGGGAAAACCTCATTTTTTGTTAAGATTTCAAAAGCAATTACAACCAATTATGAATTCAAGGCAACAAAAACTCGATGCTTTCGGGCGATTGCTCGACATCATGGACGATCTCCGCGAAAAATGCCCGTGGGATAAAAAGCAGACGCTCGGATCATTGCGCCATTTGACGATCGAAGAAACCTACGAGCTCGGCGACGCGATTCTCGACAACAATCTCGAGGAAATCAAGAAAGAACTCGGGGATTTGTTGCTGCACATCGTTTTCTACGCTAAAATCGGCAGTGAAACAGGCGCGTTCGACATTGCGAATGTTGCCAATGACATTTGTGAAAAATTGATTCACCGCCATCCGCATATTTACGGCGACGTCGTTGTGGCCGACGAGGAAGAAGTCAAGCAGAATTGGGAGAAACTCAAGCTCAAGGAAGGCAAAAAGTCGGTGCTTGAAGGCGTACCGAAAAGCCTGCCTGCGCTGGTCAAAGCCTCGCGGATACAAGATAAAGTAAAAGGTGTCGGGTTTGACTGGGAAGAACCGCACCAGGTCTGGGACAAAGTCCAGGAAGAATTGCGCGAACTCCAGCATGAGGTCGAAAACGGCAATCAGAATGAAATCGAGAGTGAATTCGGCGACGTATTGTTTTCGATGATCAATTACGCGCGATTCTTAAATGTCAATCCCGAAGATGCGCTCGAGCGTACGAACAAAAAATTCATCAAAAGATTTCAATATCTCGAAAGCAAATCGCATGAACTCGGAAAGCCGCTCGCCGATATGACTTTGGCTGAAATGGATGTTTTTTGGGAAGAGGCGAAGAGATTGTAGGTTGAACGCCGACCCGAGCCCCGAGGGCGAACTGTACGGAGCGGAGCGCAGTAAAAGTCAAAAGTCGAAAGTCGAAAGTCAAAAGTCAAAAGTCGAAAGTCAAAAGAGTCGGGAAAATGAAAATAAGACTTCGGGTAAACCGGAATCCTTTCTTAAACGATTCTCATAACTCTTTCTCTTTTGACTTTTGACTTTTGACCAATTACTCCTGCCCAATACTTCTAAGCTGCTTTAGCTTCGCCTTTAAAGTCGTCAACTCTTCTTTGTGTTTTTCAATATTCTTGCGGACTTCGGCAATCATCGGATTTTGCTTCGCCAGTTCGCTATCGGTCGTGCCCTTTTTTGAATTTTTACTCGTAAAGAACTGGATGTTGTTCTCAAGCTGGAAAATCTCGGACTGTACTTCGTCGATTTTGCGCATCAGGAAAATCTTCTCATTGTCGAGTTTGCGCGTATCATTGCTCTCCGAAAGGTTTTCCATGCGATTGGTGAAACGCATCATGTCCGATTCTTTCTTGCTGAGGCTCAATTTTTCAAACAAAGCATCGAGGATTTTGTTGAATTTGCCTTCAATATGCCTTCTTGATTGCGGCACGCGTCCAAATCCTTTCCAGGTTTCGATATGCGCTTTGATGGCATCGAGATCCGTCTTGTGATCGCCGCTCAATTGGAAATCCTTGAGTGTTTCGAGATAGGCCTTTTTCTTTTCAAACGCTTCGACTTCCTCGGCAACTTCGCTGTTGCGCGATTCCTTCATTTGTTCGAAGTAGTGATTGCAGGCAACCTTGAATTCTTTCCAAAGCTTGTCCGAATATTTGCGCGGCACATGCCCGATTTGTTTCCATTCTTCCTGAATCTGCTTCATGATTGGCGTTGTTGCCGCGAAATCGGTTGAGTCCTGAAGTTCCTGGGCACGTGCGACCAATGCCTGTTTTTTGGACAGGTTGTCATTCTGGTCTTTCTTGATGTCTTTATAAAATGCGTTCTTGACCGAATTGAAATTGCGCACCGCCGTTTTGAACGACGCCCAAATTTCCTCATTGACTTCTGCCGGCGCTTTGCCCACGGCGAAAAACTCATTGCGCGCAGCCTCGACTTTTTCAATCTGAGCGAGCCAGGCCGAATGGCTTCCGGCTTTTTCTTCGGCAATGGATTCAATCCTGGCGACGATTTCTTTTTTCCTTGCGAGGTTTTCCTGCTCGGTGCCGCGCAGCTTTTCAAAAATAGCCTCGCGCTTGTCGTGCATTTGTTTGGTCAGTTCGGAAAAACGGTCCCAGATGGCTTCGCGGTGTTCTTTTGAGACAGGGCCGATATCTTCTTTCCAGATTCGGTGCAGATCCTGCAGTTCGCGGAATGCCTTGTTGGTATCGGGCATATTGACCAATTCCTCGGCACGCGCAATGATTTTCTGTTTGAGTTCAAGGTTGTGCTTGAAATCGCCATCGCGCGCCTCGCGGTCAAGATGCAGGTAATCGTAAAAATTCTCAACGTGGAAATGGTAGTTGTTCCAAACGTGATTGTACTTGTCTTTTGGAATCGGGCCGGCGTGTTTCCAGCGTTCGCGCAATTCATTGAAATGTTTGAGCGTGTCCTTGATGTTTTCGTTCGGATTGATCAGGTTTTTCAATTCCTCAACAATCGCCAGGCGTTTTTCCAGATTCGATTTCAGGTCAGATTGAATGCTTTGGAAATGTTTGTTTTTGCGGTCGCGATAAGCCGAATACAATTGGTCAAAACGCGACTTGGCCGGCAAATGATAGTGGAAATCTTCAGTCGTTTCTGGATTGGCATTGTGCCATTCCTCGCGTTTCTCGTCGATGAAATGATTGTATTTTGCCAGGAAAGCCTTGCGAACTTCCTCAACGTGGTCTTTGACCGACATCACTTTCTCGGCAGAGGCGAGCGCTTCCATTTCCCCGACCAGCGCATCCATTTCCATGGCCTCGTAATCTTTCATTTCGATGGCTTCCTGCGCGCCGTGCTGGCTGTCCTCGGCATTTGAATCGGCAATCGCGTTGACGGCAATGTCTGCTTCGGTAGTTATGGTATTGGCCATTTCGGCCGGTTCTTCGATATTGTCAGTCTGGTCGGCAATCGCTTCGGCCACTTCGGGTTCAATTTCCGAATTGATCATATCGGCGCCAACCGGAATTTCGGGTTCAAGCGTTTCAGCCACCAAATCTTCGGGAACATCCGTATTTTCCTGGCTTTCTTTGGCGATTTGCGCGTCAATCGGTTCGGCGATATCGGCTTCGGGCTCGGTCGCGACCAATTCGTCGTTGTCAATTGTGGCTTCCTTCTCAATTGCTTCGGATTCCTCGGCTATCGACGCCAATTCGGGCTGCACTTCCTCGCGATCATCTTCGGCAAGCAAATCTTCAGGCACATCGTCATTTTCCTTGCCTTCTTTGGCTAGGGTTACATCAATGGGTTCAGCCTGTTCTTGGGCTGGATTGTCTACGATTAGGTTGTTTTGGTTGTTGTCTGACCCGTCGGTTTCGCCCGGTGTCTCATATATTTCGCCGAGGCTTGAGTCGTTGTTTGCACTTCCGTCTGCATCTTGCAGGTTATCATTCTTTTCGTCCAACATTAGATCAATGTTTAGGGTTCATAACTGATTAGTAGGCGAAAGATAGTAAAGCCATATTAATATACAAAAGAAAACCGCCATTTATAACGGATATTGATTTTTTGTCGGGAAATTTTGACATCGGCTTGTACTAAATTTTGTTTTTTGTAGTTTTGGGTTTCTTCGATCCTAAATCTCAAATGATGAATTTGCAAAAATCAGCTTTTATGGCGCTGTTATCTCTCGGGCTTTCAGCCGCATCTGCGCAAGACCGGCCAAACCTGCCGCAAGAACAACAACAGGAATTGGTCAACTACCAACAGGAAAATATCGAAAGGCTTAAGCTGACGGCTGAGCAGGAAACGCCGTTCCGCGAAATTTCGACGCGCTATTTCAGGGAATTCCGCGAGGTCAAAAAGAGCGATATCCGCGTCACCGAAAAATTCAGGAAAGTCAAAGACATCCAGGATCGCAAAGATGCCGAAATCAGAAAACTCCTAACTGACGAGCAATACGCGACTTATCTTGTAATCCAGCAGGAACGCCGCGACCGCATGCAAGGCAAGCGTTAAGGATTCCAGATTTCCCAGGCTTTTTCAGCCTGAAGCTCAAGCATTTCGAGACCGTTTTTTGTGGCGGCTCCGAATGCTTTCGCTTTTTTGAGAAATGCCGTTTCAGCCGGATTGTAGATCAGGTCGTAGGCAATATGCGTTGGCGTAAATAATTCGTAAGGAATTTCTGGAAAGTCGTCAATATTCGGAAACGTGCCGACCGGCGTGGTGTTTACGATGATTTGATAACCGCCGAAAACACTTTCGAGATCTTCGTAGCGAATTGTCGTGCCGGAGAAATTCCGCGAGACGAAAACAAATTCGATCCCAAGATTTTCCAGCGCGAAGGCAACGGCTTTTGATGCGCCGCCGGTTCCGAGAATCAAAGCTTTCTGATGATGCCGTTGGAGTAGCGGTCCGATTGATTTTTGAAAACCGTACGCGTCGGTGTTAAATCCTTCAAGTCTGCCTCGTCCGTCAATTTTTATCGTATTGACCGCACCGATTTTTTTGGCGTCTTCCGATAGCGAATCGAGTAGTGGAATTACAGTTTCCTTGTACGGAATCGTTACGTTGAGCCCGACAAGATTCGGATTTTTGGCGGTGATTTCGGTGATTTCGGAAATATCCCCGATGTCGAAATTGACATAGTCGCAGTCTGAACGGCGCTCGGCCGCAAACTTTTTCGTAAAATAATCGCGTGAAAACGAATACGCGATGTTTCGCCCGATCAACCCGTAAAGTCTTGAAACTGCCATATTTTAAATAGAAAATCCGGCGTACACCGGATTTCCATGTTTAACCCAACTTACTTACTTTTTTTTCTGCTGCTTGGCAATGTAACCCTGTACATCTTTCAGTTCCCAAACCGACGGGAATAATTCTTTGAGAATTGTCCTGTTTTCGAGATTGATCCGCAAGGCATTGGCCAGGTGAAAAATGCCTTTTTCGGTCTCATGCAGCATATAATACAAACCCGCTAGGCGGTATTCGATTTCGTTTTCTTCGGGGAAATATTCCGATGCCTGCAACAAAGCTTGTACGGCGCTGTCAAATTCGCCAAGATATTGCAAAAGATCAACCCAGAACAACCAGGTGTCAAGCGCATAATCGCCATATTCAACCGCTTTTCGGTAACCGTATTCGGCTTCTTCATACAAGTTGAGCGCCCGGCTGATCGTTGCGTAACGCTTCCAGTACATGCGGTTTTCATTGTCTATCGCCAGGGCTTTGTTGACATAGAACAACGCTTTTTGGTAATTTTTCTGGCGGACATAAAAATCGGTGATTGCGATCCAGCCTTTGTCCAAAAGCGGATCTTCGTGTACGGTTTTGTTGAAAAATTTGAGTGCGACGGCTTTGTTTCCGAGTTTTTCGTAACATTTTCCAATTCGGAGCAGTGCGTACGACGTTGGCTCGTCGAGTTCCATCGTGCGGTTGTAGCTGTCAATTGCTTCTTCGTAACGTTTGAGCCTTTCGAGCGCTTTGCCTTTTTCCATGAATGCGCCGATGAAGCTTTCGTCGATGTAAGTCGCATATTCAAAAGCGGTGATCGCGTTTTCGTAATCCTTCAAGCCGTAATACAGACGACCTGACTGATGCCACGCGATTTCGCTGTACGGATTGCGGTCGATGTAGGTTTTAAGGTATTCGATCGCCTCAAGATTCTGGTCGAGGAATTCAAAGCAGTAAACCACGTTATAAAGCGCAGTTTGGTCTTCGATGTCTTCCTCGAGGCATTTGATGAAATTTTCCTTGGCGAGCTCGAGATTGTCCATAAACAAATATTCCATCCCGATCAGGTTATACACATCGGCATAGTCGTCGGTGTATTGGAGCGCAGTTTTCAAAAGCTCGACAGCTTGTTCGTGATTGTCGCGTTTTGAATAAATATTGGCTTTCTGGATATAGATTTCTTCGTTGTGAGGCTCAATCGCGTAAAGCTCATTGAGCAGTTTTTCGGCCGGGTCAAGCTTGTCCTCGAACACAAGCATTTCAACCTGGACGAGTCTGAGTCCGGTTGATTTCGGGTGTTGTTCGAGCGCTAACTTGAGGGCTTTTTTCGCAAGCGATGTCTTTCCGGTATCGAGGTAGTGCAGAATGATTTCCTCGAATTCTTCAGAGTCAAAAAACAATACTTTATTGGTTTTCAGCATCGACTCGAAGCGTGTCAGGGATAAGTTGTATTCTTCTTCTTCGCTGCTTGGGTGCATAAGCTTTGGTTTAAAAGTTATCCGTTACTAAAAGTACGGAGCATAGTTTATTTTGGGAGGAAAAGGGGCGTTTGTTGTAAACAATTTAATTAACAATACATTAAGAACGAAGCCTTATTGCGGTTGGGTTTTAGCCTTCGGCGAGAATTTCGTCCATCACCTCGAGCATGATCCTGCAGCCTTCGCGAATCTCTTTTTCGGAGATTGTCATCGGCGGCGTAATGCGGATTGCACATCCTTCAAAGAGCAGCCAGAACAAAATCAAACCTTTTTCCTGGCATCGTAAAATTACCTTGTCTGTAATTTCAGGACTGCGGGTCATCGCGGCCAACATCAGTCCTTTTCCACGAATTTCCGACACCAAAGGATGTACCAAAAGCGCCCTGAACAGTTTTTCTTTGGCCAATGCGTCGCGCATCAGGGTAGTTTCAGTAATTTCCTTCAAAGTGGCCAGGCAGGCTGCCGCAATGACAGGATGTCCGCCAAATGTGGTGATATGGCCGAGTTTCGGGTCATGGCTCAAAAGATCCATTTTTTCTTCAGATGCCACAAATGCGCCAACGGGCATGCCGCCGCCCATTCCTTTCCCAATGATCATGATATCGGGAACAGTTTCATAGTGTTCAAACCCGAACAATTTTCCGGTCCGGCCAAAACCAGGCTGTATTTCATCAATGATGAGCATTGCGCCGACCTGGTTGCAGCGCTGGCGAACTTTTGTCAAAAATCCGTTTCTGGGTTCGATAAATCCTGCGCCGCCCTGAATGCTTTCGAGGATTACGCCAGCGGTTTTCGTCGTGATTTTTTCCAAATCCGCTTCGTTGTTGAACGTGATGAAATCAACATCTGGAACCAGCGGACGGAAAACCTGTTTCCTTTCTTCAAAACCCATAACGCTGAGCGAACCCATCGTATTGCCGTGATAGGCGTTGTAGCACGAAATGAGTTGGCTGCGCCCGGTTACGCGACGTGCGAGCTTGAGCGCGCCTTCGGTGGCCTCGGTTCCGGAATTGACCAGATATACTTTGCTTAGCGATTCGGGCAAATGCGAAACCAGCAATTTGCAATACTCAACGGCCGGACTTTGCGAATACTCGCCGTAAACCATCACGTGCGAATATTTGTCAAGCTGTTCCATGATCGCATTATTGACTTTTTCATTCCGATGCCCAAGCGGTACGGCCGAAACGCCGGCCACAAAATCCAGGTAAGCCTTGCCGTCGGTGCCATAAATGTATGAACCGTCTGCGTGAGAAACTTCCATGCCGAGTGGATACGGTGAGGTTTGGGCCTGATATTTTAAAAAGTCGGGGTTAATCATGTTTAAAGTTTAACGTTTAAAGTTGACGTTCGAGGTTGACTAACTTTAAGCCTCAAGCTTCGAACCTGAAACTATTTCGTTGCAGGTTGCGGGTTGACGTCGGTCTTGTCGTAATCTAACGTTTCCTTTCGCACTTCCATCGGGCCGTCTTCTTTGTCCATTTCCGCTTTCTTTTCTGCCTGGATCTTGGCGTCGAGTTCGTTTTCTTCGGCAGGAAAAATATCGTCTTTAGTCTTTATTCGTTCGTCAGGCCGCCAAACAAATCCGCGCAATTTCCGCGCGTTTTCGGGCAGGTCTTTTTCTGGATAAATATCGCCGTCGACAGTTTTGAAAAATGTGATGGTATCTATCGCGCTGTCTTCCAGGGTCAGGTTGATTTTGCTCGACACGTTTTTATTGATGCCGATGAGTTCATTCTGGTCGTTGTACATATAATACACGACCTCCGTATTCTTGACGATGTCAACATCGCGCAATTTATTGTCGCGGAACTTTCCGTATAGATTCTGTCCTTTGACCTGGTTGAATCCGCCGCCAATCGTATCTTTCGACACCAGAAACGCGTTGTTCAAAACCTTGAGCGAGTCGAGTTTTTCGGTTTCCTTATTCGAAATCAAATGCATCACGTCGCCAGTCATCTGATTGTCGAAATTCCACATGATCGGGTTGCCGATAAGTTTTGTCAAACCAACGGCCTGCTCCGAATGGATTGAATCGCATTTGCCGCTCATATCCGTTTTAAAAAACCGAGCTTTTTTGAACGCACGAACCACGCGTTGGCCTTCCTTGCCGGTCACCATCAGGATTTTGCCGTGAATGTAGACCGAATCATTTTCAACCAGGCTTACGGCTACGGCACGTTTGGTCACATACATCGAATCCTTGTTTTTATAAACCTCGGCATAATGGCCTTTGACGATGCCTTTGTTGATGGTATCGGTAATTTTGACGTTGTTGGTACCCGATGCAAATTCGCGCGTGCGGTCATAATACAGGCTGTCGGCCTCAATCCGGCGGTCGTTGTATTTGATATATGATTTTCTGAGGAAATGCGCGACGTTTTTCTTGGTGTCGTAAAAGCCTTTTTCGGTGTAAATGAAATTGTTTTTGCTTGTGATCGTCGACGGGCCGTACAAATAAGCGTGGCCAGGCCCGGTGTAATAATCTAGATGATTCGATTTCATGACATACTTGGGGTTGGTCAAAGTCACAGCCGTCGTAAACTGGTATTTTTTTTCTTTGACATAGTAGCGCCCAGAC
>JAEWLD010000082.1 GCA_023393485.1 Bacteroidota bacterium | reverse complement strand
GTTTTTGAACTGGTTGTACACCAGAACAATGCGGTCATATTTTCCTTCGCGGAACAACTGCACCAATTCGTCGGCAATCGCGGCTACATTGTCAAAAGTAAGGTTGTCGAAAATGCCATTGTTGTTTGAAATGACGCGCCCGCCTTTTTTGAACGTGTCGTTGCCTTTCTTGCCGATGGTCAGAAAATCGACATTTTTACCGGCGTAGACATTCTCAGTCAGGTTGCGGACTTCCTTGATCACGTTCGAATTGAACGCACCCGCCAAACCACGGTTAGACGTGATGGCAACGATCAGGACGTTTTTGACCTCGCGCTGTGCGGTGAACTCGCCGCCGATATCGCCGTCCATTGTTGAAGAAAGATTCTGCAGCAATTCGGTCAGTTTTTCGGCGTACGGGCGCATCGCTGTGATCGCATCCTGGGCTTTCTTGAGCTTGGCGGCAGAAACCATCTTCATCGCCGAGGTGATTTGCATCGTCGACGAGACTGAAGTGATTCTGTTGCGGATTTCCTTTAAGTTGGCCATATTTCTAGTTGTTAGTGATTAGTTGCTAGTTGTTAGAGCGCTTTTCTAGCCACTAACAACTAACAACTATCAACTATTTAATTGTATTTTGCTGATACTTCTTTCGCCACTTTCTCAATCACGTCAGTGATCTCGTCGGTGAATTTACCCGCTTTGAGCGCATCGAGCGTGTCGCGGTGCGAAGCGTTCATAAAAGCGAGGAAGTCTTTTTCAAATTCCTTCACCTTGTTTACAGGAACGTTACGCAGAAGGTTTTTAGAACCGGCGTAGATGATTGCAACCTGGTCTTCAACGGTAAACGGATCGTTCTGGCCTTGCTTTAGAATCTCTACGTTACGACGGCCTTTTTCGATTACGTTCAAAGTAACTGCGTCAAGGTCGGAGCCGAATTTCGCAAACGCTTCCAATTCGCGGAATTGCGCCTGGTCAAGCTTGAGCGTACCCGAAACTTTCTTCATTGACTTGATTTGGGCATTACCACCGACACGCGATACCGAAATACCTACGTTGATCGCCGGACGTACGCCTGAGTTAAAGAGGTCGGACTCAAGGAAAATCTGTCCGTCGGTAATTGAGATTACGTTTGTCGGGATATATGCGGAAACGTCACCGGCCTGTGTTTCGATAATCGGCAAAGCGGTCAAAGATCCGCCGCCTTTTACGATTGGTTTCAGGCTTTCCGGAAGGTCGTTCATGCCTTTTGCGATGTCGTCGTTGTTGATGACTTTACAAGCTCTTTCCAAAAGACGGCTGTGAAGGTAGAAAACGTCACCCGGATAAGCCTCGCGTCCCGGTGGACGACGCAAAAGCAGCGACACCTCACGGTAAGCGACCGCTTGTTTTGACAAGTCATCGTAGATGATCAAAGCCGGACGGCCTGTGTCACGGAAATATTCACCGATTGCGGCACCGGCCATCGGCGCGTATACCTGCATCGGCGCTGGATCTGATGCGTTGGCCGCTACGATGATCGTATAAGCCATTGCACCTTTTTCTTCCAATTTTTTGGCGATACCGGCAACAGTCGAAGCTTTCTGGCCTACGGCAACGTAGATACAGTAAACCGGGTTTCCGGCGTCATAGAATTCTTTTTGGTTGAGGATCGTATCGATACAAACGGTAGACTTACCTGTTTGACGGTCACCGATCACGAGCTCACGCTGGCCACGGCCTACCGGAATCATCGCGTCGATCGCCTTGATACCTGTCTGGAGCGGCTCGGTCACTGGCTGACGGAAAATTACACCTGGCGCTTTACGTTCAAGCGGCATTTCATACAAGTCACCACCGATTGGGCCTTTGCCGTCGATTGGCTCACCGAGTGTGTTTACAACGCGGCCCAGCATTTCTTCACCAACGCGCAAAGATGCGATACGCTGCGTCCTTTTGGCAGTTGAACCTTCTTTGATAGCAGTTGAGGGACCGAGCAATACGACGCCGACGTTATCTTCCTCAAGGTTCAAAACGATGCCTTGCATGCCGTTTTCAAACTCAACAAGCTCTCCGTATTGTACATTCGACAATCCGTAAACGCGGGCAATACCGTCACCCACCTGAAGAACTGTTCCCACTTCTTCCAACGTAGCTCCGGACTCAAATCCTGAAAGCTGCTTTTTCAAAATTGCTGAAATCTCAGCAGGCTTAATTTCTGCCATAATTTATAATTTGTTTTTTACTCCTAATTATTATTAATTTTTAGTTGCTCATTTCCCTTTTCAGGCTAAGCAACTTGTCTGCGATCGACGCATTGTATTGCTTGTCACCGATTCTCAGAACAAACCCGCCAATGATGGCCGGATCGACGATATTTTCAATGACTACTTTTTTATTCGAAAATTCAAGGATTTTTGACATCACTTTTGCTTCGAGCGCCGCATCCATCGGGATTGCCGTGGTCACGAAAGCAGACTCAACGCCGTTCATTTCCTCAAACATCCGGTTGTATTCAGACGCAATGCCGCCCAAAATCTCAAACCTTTTGTTCTCAAACAACAGCCTGAAAAGACTTTGGGTCACGCCGTTGCTGCCCGCGAAAATCTCAAGCAATGCATTTTGCTTCATTTCCGATGTCGTGGTCGGGCTCAACAAAAAGTCGTTCAATTCCGCGCTTTCGGCAATGGTTGCGGCAATTCCGGACATGTCGTCGTTTACCTCTGTCGCAACACCTTTATCATGTGCCGTATCGAGGATGGCTTTTGCGTAACGGATGGCTGCTCTAGACATATTAGTTCAGTTTAGCGTCGCCCAACATTTTCTCTACAAGCTTTACTTGCGAATCTTTGTTGGCCAGTTCTTCTTTCAACAGTTTTTCGGCGATTTCCAGAGACAATGAAGAAACCTGCGATTTCAATTCGGCCATTGCAGCGTTCTTTTCGCTTTCGATGGCAGCTTTTGCCTGGGCAATCATTTTCTCAGCCTCGGTACGGGCGTCGTTTTTGGCATCGGCGATGATCTTGTCTTTCATTTGCGCGGCTTCTTTCAACAATGCGTCGCGCTCCATTCGGGCTTCCTGCAAAATCCTTTGATTGTCTGCTTGTAGGTTTTGCATTTCGGCACGCGCGTTTTCGGCAGATTGCAAAGCGTTTTTGATGCCTTCTTCGCGTTCGTTCACCGCGTCGAGGATTGGCTTCCAGGCAAATTTTTTCAACAGTAAAATCAATGCCACGAAAAGGAGCGTTTGCATGATAAACAAGCCGAGTGAAAACTGTCCAAATAATTCTTCCATTATATATAGTATTTCGTTGTCTTAACTTTAATGTTTAAACAAAAGCTGCAACCAACCGTTACAGCTTTTGATTTTTTTGATTTACGATGCAAAGATTGCAGCGAAACCGATACCTTCGATAAGAGCGGCAGCGATCAACATCGCAGTCTGGATCTTACCAGTAGCCTCAGGCTGACGGGCAATAGCGTCCATTGCTGAACCACCAATGCGGCCGATACCGATACCAGCACCGATTACAACCAGGCCTGCTCCAATAATCCTAGGAATTTCCATAAAATATGTATTAAAAATTAAACATTCTTTTTAATGTCAAATGTCCAACGACAAACGTCAAACGAGTCGTTCGACATTGGACGTTCGACGTTCGACCTTAGTGGTGCGCGTCGTGGTGATGTTCTTCAACTGCAGAACCAAAATAAAGCGCCGCGAGCATCGTGAAAATATAGGCTTGCAGCAAGGCAACCAACACTTCGAGAATCATCAGTACGAAAGCCAGCAAGAACGTCAACGGTCCGCCGACGACGTGGTTGGCCGAATACATCAGCGCCACCAAACTCATGATAACGATATGCCCCGCGATCATGTTCGCATACAAACGGATCATCAATGAAAACGGCTTGATGAACGTACCGAGCAATTCAATTGGCGCAAGGACGAATTTCATCAGAACCGGAACGCCCGGCATCCAGAAAATGTGTCCCCAATAGGATTTCTTTGCTGTAAATGTCGTGATCAGATAGGTCAGGATCGCAAGGGCAGCCGTGATGGCAATGTTGCCCGTTACGTTTACGCCCAGTGGTGTCAACCCAAAAATATTCAAGAACCAAATGAAGAAAAACGTAGTGAGCAAAAAGCTCATGTATTTCTTGTAATGTTTCTCGCCAATGTTTGGAATGGCGATTTCGTCGCGGATGTACAACACCAGCGGCTCGAAGAAACGCCCTGCACCGGCGGCGATTGAACCGTTCTTTTTATACGATCTGCCCAATCCCGCAAACAGCATGAAAATCAGCAATCCGGTAAACAGGATCACAAAAATGTTTTTGGTGATTGAAAAATCGAGCGGTTGCACATTCTCGACATGGCCTTTCGCGTTAACGATTTCAGTTCCCTGCGCGTCAGTCCGATAAATTTTACCGTTGTGATGGCTTACCTTGTAGTACTTGCCGTTTGACTCGGCCACTGCCTCGCCGTGTTCAAACTTCGATGACGAAAAAATGTGCAAGCCTTCGTCCCACAAAATGACCGGCAACGGGAACCCGACGTGCGTCTGGTGTTCGCCTTCGCCATATGAAAATAAATGGAAATCGTGTGAATCAAGCAAGTGATGCGCGATGTATTCCTTGCGTTCCTTGTCTTTCTTTTCAGCCTCAGACATTGGAACGGCAAACTCCGAAATCGGCGAATTGGCCTTGTGTTGTACGGCTGTTGAATCAGGCTGAGCGGCCCGGCCGAGAGCCGGAATCAGCATTGAAAAAGTAACAATTATATTAAGGAGTGGTTTTTTCAAAAATACCATGTTGTGCAATCTTAATTTTACTTCCCTGAAATTCGGTGCAAAGGTAAATTATTTCTCGACAACAAAAAGCAGTTCCACAAAATATTTTTGACGAATTTAAGGTATTGAAACTTATTTATTGCTTTATGTGCAATAAGCTGGTTTTAAGACGGCTGGATATTGTTAAAAAATAGAAAAAAGCAGCTTGTTCAGCTTTTTTGAACGAGCCTGACCGATACGATGGTTTCAATTGTCAAAAAGACCGCAAACACGGCAAAAAAGTTGGCTTTCTCAAACGCGACATCAGTTTGTGGGGATTCCAGAATCGGATGCAGCAACACATACGCAAGCACGGCCTTGATACACGTTAGCAGCATAAAGGTATTGCCGACGCTGTCAATGTTTTTTTGCTTGATCCTAATGAGGATTGAAACAATCAAAAGCGAGCTAATAAAAAAGAACCCGTAAATCGTCGTGATATCGTGCTGCCAATTGTTCATTCGCGCCGATGGCCAGACCAGATGCAACAGCGCAAAATGGATTCCCAGCGCAACGCCAGCCATCGCAATGGCTTCGAGAAGCGGACGGTATTTAAGATTCGTCATCAATTTTATTGATTTCCCTGAGCTGTCTGTTGACGTTGTAAAACGCAATGGCAACGCCCACAAGCGTCAGGATTTTAACCCAAATATTGTTTTTGTTCGGGTAATGCGAATCAAGCCATTTGCCGCCATACGCAAAGAGGAAAACAATCACGCCCATCTGAACTGGAATGTTGATCAGCGCCAACCATTTATTGCGCCTGCGCTTCGGGTTGTTGTCGGAGCTGCTCACTTGGGACTGGATTTTTGACATTGGTTTTCATTGTGCATGACGCGCTGAATTCGGCGCCCGGTTCAACAGACAATTTGCTGCAAACCACTTCGCCGTGGATACTCGCCTTTGACCTGACGTTAAGCATTTCAGCGACCTGGATTTTGCCATCGAATTTGCCTTCTATGTCAGCGTTTTTACAGATAATGTCACCTTTGACAGACCCGGCCGGCCCAATTACGATTTTGCCGTCGGACTTGAAATTGCCGACCAAATCGCCGTCGAGCCTGAAGTCGGCGTGCGAGAGGATGTTGCCACGGATGATCGTACCTTCGACAATCCTGTTGGTCTTGCCGAGCAGATCGGTATAAGAT
>JAEWLD010000319.1 GCA_023393485.1 Bacteroidota bacterium | reverse complement strand
ACAACACAGAACCGGGACGCGAGACCGTCCGCGCGATGGATATTTTGTTCCCGGGAATCGGTGAAATCGTTGGCGGTTCGCAGCGTGAAGAGCGTTACGACGTACTTGTCGAGAAAATGAAAAAGCTCGGCATTGACGAAGAGGAACTTTGGTGGTATTTGGATACAAGGCGTTTTGGTACTGCCGTACATAGTGGTTTTGGATTAGGCTTCGAAAGGCTTGTGTTGTTCGTTACGGGAATGAGTAACATACGGGATGTGATCCCGTTTCCGCGGACGCCGCAGAATGCTGAGTTTTAAAAACTTCGTTTTATATTTTGAGTCCGGCTTCGCCGGACTTTTCTTTTTTTCGCTTGTCAGCGGGGCTATCGCTACCCCTTTGTTTCGCTGCCGCGGACATTACGCTTATCAGCGGGATTAACTTTTACCTCATGGGTCAATACCTTTTCAAGGTATTCGGTGAACCTCGCAAGCTCGGTTTGGCTTGACCCAAAAGTAACAAAAAGTCAAGGCTACGAACCAGACTTGAAAACTACGTCAAAGCTTCGCTTCAAATCCCTAACCGTTCGTCCTTGCGTCCTCACTCTACGGGATTTCCGCGTCCGCTTTTTCCTTGTTTTCTACGCCTTGGGTTCGTGCGCCGGAGCGGCCGCGTGTGGCCGAGACGATGTTGGAAGCCACGGCATCGATCTGACCGGAAGTCTGTACGAAAAGAATAAGAACGCCGCTTACTAGCCGGAACTGCTATGAAGACAACAGGATTATTTCGGGCAGAATGTTTCCAGAAAAACTTCCGGCAACACCTGTGTCCATAATTTATAAAAATGTCGCGGCGACACGCGGCCGCTCGCGGCGTTCATTGACTTTGCGTGATTTTCAAGCCGCGGCCGCCAAGAGTAATCTCGATGAGCGTAGCGAAAGAACACTGTAAAGCAAACCACGGAGACGAGCCTGCAAGGCGAGCGGCTGTGGTTGCGAAATGGCGAAGGCTTAGAAAATCCGCAAAGCCAAAGAGCCGCTTAGCTCCTTTGCTACTTTGCGAGCAGGCAAAGTAGGCCTCGCCGGCAGGCGTACTAGCCCGCTGCAAGCGAAAGAAATTTCGGTTTGGCAGACGCCAAAATAAAACCCGGCTGTCGCGGCGCGACAAAACCCCTAGCCCCGATAGAAGTGAAAATCCTTTTGCAAAAAGGATTGCCCGAAACGCAGTGCAGGGAAATCTCTTTTTGTCAAAAGATTGCAACGGATAGCGGGAAATAGCTCCAAAAAATAAAACACCTTTTACTCAAATTTCTTAAATTTGAACAATAACCGCCACTAAAAAAAACTATGTTAAGGCAATCCTTAAACCTCAAACTTTCACAAAAACTCTCGCCGCAACAAATTCAATTGATGAAATTGATCCAGTTGCCTACACAGGCTTTCGAGCAGCGCGTCAAAGAAGAAATGAACGAAAATCCGGCGCTTGTATCCGGCAAGGAAGAAGACGAAGAATACGAGAAAGACGAGTTTGACAACGAAGAAGAGTTCGACGATGAAGATACGATTGAGTCTGACGAAATCAATATAGACGAATATTTGAGCGACGACGAAACGCCTGATTACAAGTATTCCGCGAACAATTATTCAGACGACGACGAAAGCCGCGAAACGCCACTGGCGGCCGCAACTACGTTCCATCAGGATCTGATCAACCAGCTCAATACGTTTATTTTGACCGACAAGGAACGCGAAATCGCTGAATTTTTGGTCGGCAGCATTGATGATATGGGCTACTTGCGCCGCAGTCTTCCGGATTTGGTAGACGATATGGCATTCACGCAAGGTATTTATACCGACGAGAAAACCGTTGAGCGGATTCTCCACATCGTCCACGAACTCGAGCCGTCAGGCGTTGGCGCGCGCGATCTGCAGGAATGCCTGGTGTTGCAACTCAAGCACAAAACGCCGACCGAATCTGTTGGCTTGGCGCTTGATATCGTCGAAAACCAATTCGATGCTTTTACTAAAAAACACTATGACAAACTTCAGGGAAAATACGGCGTTTCATTGGAGTCGCTAAAAAAAGCCATCGACGAGATTGAAAAATTAAATCCAAAACCAGGCAATTCATTCGCCGGAAGTACGCGCTTGATTGAACATGTCGTGCCCGACTTCACGATCCGGGTCGTCGACGGAGAATTAGAACTCACGCTCAACGGCCGCAACGCCCCGACTTTGCACGTTTCACGCGATTATAAAGACATGATGCAGACCTATAAGGATTCGCGCGAAAAATCGCAGGCGCAGAAAGACGCAGTCATGTTTATCAAACAAAAACTCGATTCGGCCAAGTGGTTTATCGATGCAATACGCCAACGCCAGGAAACACTGTTTGTCACGATGAACTCAATCATGCATTTCCAGGAGCAATATTTCCTTACAGGCGATGAAACCAAGCTCAGGCCGATGATTCTAAAAGACATCGCGGATTTGGTCGGGCTTGACATCTCAACGATTTCACGGGTTGCCAATTCAAAATACGTCGATACGCCGTACGGCACCAAATTGATCAAGGAATTCTTTTCGGAAGGCATGCTCAACGACCAGGGCGAAGAAGTCTCGACCCTCGAAATCAAGAAAATCCTCCGCGATGTGATTGACGCCGAAGACAAGCGCAAACCGCTTCCCGATGAAGACTTGATGGAAATCCTAAAGGAGAAAGGCTATCCGATTGCGCGTCGGACAATTGCCAAATACCGCGAACAGCTTGACATTCCGGTGGCGCGAATGCGGAAAAAGATATAAATTTGTTTGAAGTTTGAAGTTTCAGGTTTGCTCAGCCAACTTTAAACTTCAAACCTCAAACCTTAATTTCTTTGAAGCGTATCCTTCCGATTTTTTCATACCTGTTCCATCCGCTGTTCATTCCGCTTTACTCCGTTTTGGCGTATTTCGAGATGACTGACAGTTACCTTTTCCCGGCAGAGATTTTTCTGATTGTCATCCAGGTTTTGATTGTGATGGTGCTGATTCCAATTGCGTTTTTCTTTCTGCTCCGGACACTCGGCAAAGTAGATACGGTAATGATTTCTGATGTCAGCCAGCGCCGCACGCCACTGTTTTTGCAGGCGCTTCTGATTGTACTGCTGATGTGGCAAAGCCTGTCGCCTGACCGGATTCCGCCGCTTTACTTTTTTTTTCTAGGCGCGCTCTTGACCACGGCATTATGCCTGGGGTTTGCGTTTGCGCGCATCAAGGTCAGTTTGCACATGGCCGGGATCGGCGCGATGTTGTTTTTTGTAATCGGGGTCAGCATCCACAACCAATACAACGCGGTTGTGCCTTTGGCTTTTCTACTTGTGATCACCGGCTTTGTTGCGTCGTCGCGGCTTGAAATGAACGCGCACAGCCATCGGGAATTGATTTTGGGTTTTGGTTGTGGCTTATTGCCGCAAATCGGGCTTTGGTGTTTTTGGCTATAAGATGTAAAACATCAGTCCGATGTTGAGCGTCCGCATGTCTATGCTTTCGCCATTGAGCTCGGCCGATTTGAATATCGGGTTGAAACCGTAGTAAATGTTGAGATTCCAGGTGTTGAACCCGGTCGCGAGATACATTCCGTACTGGAGTTTGTCTATATCGGCATTGTTGTTTACCGAAAATTTATCGTCGCCCTGGAATTTGTACTTGCTGAAAACCAGATAACTGAGTTTTAAACCCGTGTACACACGCCAGAATTTGTGCGTTTTTGGCGACGATGTGCGCCAACGCAATTCAACGGGCAGATCGACGTAATTCAAAATAAGCTTGCTCCGATCATACGGCATATCGGATGGGATCGTCATATATTGGTAATCGTGATCGAAATCGGTGATGTAAATGTTGTGGTTGAGATTCGAAATCGAAAAGCCGAGTCCGGCCGCAATTGCCCACGTCCGGGCTTTGTTGAACGGCATGTCGCGCAAAAACCCGAAACTGTAGCCCGAGGAAAACTTGTTCTGCTCAACGCCGTTGGGTAAATTTTGAAGTATATTGTAC
>JAEWLD010000281.1 GCA_023393485.1 Bacteroidota bacterium | reverse complement strand
GACGGCGGCCGAAGACATCAGGTGGATGCTTGAGCTGACGTCGAAAACGATTTTGCGTCAGTTCAATGGCATGAACGCCAGACTCGGTTTGGACGCCGCAACATTTTCAAAAAGCACAGGCCTGATTGTCAGGGCGCTCGAGAGCGGAAATCACCTGACGCGCGATGAACTCGTCGGAATTTTGAACCAGCACGGCATAAAAACCAATGAATACCGAAGCCTTCACATCCTCGCGCACGCCGAACTGCACAGCATTATCTGCAGTGGCAAACGCAAAGGCAAGCACCATAGCTATGCATTGATGGACCAGCGCGTCAAAAAAGGAAAACCATTTGACAGGGAAGAAGCGCTTGCCGAACTCGCCAAACGTTATTTTACCAGTCATGGCCCGGCGACACTCAGGGATTTTGTTTGGTGGTCAGGCCTTTCTGTAACCGACGCAAAACGCGCCGTTGAATTAAACGCGAAAAAGTTTGCCGTAAAAGAATACGAAGGGCAAACTTATTATTGGAAAGAGTCAGCAACCGCTGAAATGCCTGAAACAGTTTTATTGCTGCCCGCATTTGATGAATACCTGATCGCTTATAAAGACAGAACGGCTGCAATCCATACCGACCATATGCCAAAAGCCTTTACCAGCAACGGCATTTTCAAACCTGTCATCGTGGTCAACGGCCAGGTTGTCGGAATCTGGAAACGAACGGTAAAAAAGGACAAGGTGTTGATCGGGCCGATGTATTTGCAGAAAGTCAGCAAGATGATTGAAATAAAAGTTGCGAAAGCCGCCAAACAATATGGCGAATTCCTAGGAGCATACATTGAGGTTGGATAAATCCGCGCAGCCTATCGGCCTCGGGTGCTACGGAAACCCTTTTGTGAGATCAGCAACAAAGATTGAAGTGGAAGCCCGGCGCTTGCGCAACGCCCAAATAACATACATTTGCAAAATGAGAATCCTCGCCATAGACTACGGACAAAAACGCACGGGCATTGCCGTCACCGATGAACTGCAGATCATCGCATCTGGCCTGACGACGATTCCATCTGAATCCGCGATCGCGTTTTTAAAAGATTATTTCGCAAAAGAACGAGTCGCGAAAGTACTCATCGGCGAGCCGCGCCAAATGGACAATTCACCTTCTGAAAGCGCCGCAATCATTGATGCTTTTGTACTGAAATTCAAATCGGAATTCCCCGAAATGCCAATGGTGCGCGTCGACGAGCGTTTTACTTCAAAACTCGCATTCCAGGCGATGATTGACAGCGGGCTCAAAAAAAAGCAACGCCAGGACAAAGCGCTGATCGATGAAATCGCAGCGACCATTATGCTTCAGGACTATCTGATGCGTAAAATGATTTAATGCTGCAGTTTCAGGGCTTTCACGGCTTTCACGATATTTTCGGTCATGTTTGTGAGCCAGACCAATTGCTCAATCACGAGTTGCGCTTCCTGCATTTTTAGTTTGAACGATTCTTCGTCGATGTTTTTGCTTTGCGAAAGTTCGCGCGCGCGGATATTTTTTAATTCCGTAAACCGCATCGTCAGATCTTCTTTTTCGCGTTTTGCCGGCGTTTTTCCGGCGAGCAATTCAAGCGCATCTTCAAGATTGTGGATCGCTGTGTTGACGATTACATTGAATCCGGCCGATGCGCGCGTGGTTTTGTGCGACTGGATATAAGTGCCGAGCGACGCAAGTGACGACAGCAATGTGTGGTTCATCACCGCGAGTTTGTAGACCTGATCGAGTGATTTCCGTTTGGATTTTGGTTCCTGGACCATTCGCTGGAACGACGCCATCAGATTGCCGATTTCAATAAAAGCTTCTTTACGGGCGAGCCTGTATGATACCGGGATTTCGCCTTTTTTATTGTAAAGATCGAGGATTTCCTTTAAGTAATCGCGGTTGGCGCGGACGGCATTTTCGGTATGGATCGGAACACTCAAAAACTCCCAGGTCGGCCATAAAAAATGGTTGGCTAAAAACGCGAGGGCAGTGCCCGTCAATGTATCGAGCACGCGAAATTGGATCACATCTTCAATATGCGGCGTCTGCATCGCGTAAATAAATACGACATACATGGTAACGAAAGTGGCTCCGACTTTATAGTTGATTGTCGTATAAGTATAGCCGAGAATCATCGATGAAATAGCAAAAACGCTGATGACATAGTTGTTGTGCGTCACAAACAATATCCCGAAAGCGATCAATCCGCCGAGCACGGTTCCTAAAATCCGGTTGAACGAGCGTTGTTTGGTCAGTCCGTAACCCGGGCGCATGATTACGATAATGGTCAGCAAAATCCAATAAGATTTCTGGACCGGCAGTAGTTGCCCGATAAGAAACCCAACGAGAATCGTTACGGTCAATCGCAATGAGTGCCTGAAAATCGTCGATGAAAAGCTGAGGTTTTCGCGCAGCTGGCTCAGCGGATAATATTGCGGCTTGAGGAACTTTTCCAGGTCTTTGTCGGCGCCTTTGAAATCATGGCGGAAAACAGCGAGTGTAAGCGCGCGTTCGGCGATGTTGATTTTCTCGACTTGTTTTTCGGCGTAGTGCTGCATCGTGGTCAAAAGGTAAACACCTTCTTCCGCGGCATGGCCTGCAGTGGTTTGGTATTCGGCGATTGCTTTCTCGAGCGTCGCCAGGTCATTGAACAAACTGTGTCCCGACGAATATTTTGATCGGTCTTCAATGCTTTTGGCGAGTTTCCTGAGCGTGGCCGCAAGGTTGTAGGCCAATTGCTGATAGGTGAGCAATACTTTTTCGTGGCCTTTGAATTTTTCGTGCAGTTTGGCGTGGTCAAACGATGTTGACAATGCCAGCTCAAGGATTTCGACCAATGAAATGAAGACGATCAGCATTTTGCGGTTCTGGTTCGTCGGTCCTGAACTGAGCCGCGAATTGATCAGGGCTTCGCGCAGCTGTTCGTGCAACGTGTTGAGCTGTACCTGAAGCTCGAGCTGTTTTTCGGTGATTTTTTCGCGATCGGCATCGACAGCCCATAAATCGCCGCGCAATTTGAGGTATTTTGCGGTTTTCCGGATCGAATCGGACAAACGCATTTCTGCATATCGGTACGGTCGGACATACCAAAACGCCATCGATACCATAAAGTAGAACAGTCCGCCGGCGAGCATCAGCCCACAGTGCTGGTATAATTCGCGACCGCTGTAAATCGTACTGAACACCAGCGATACCGACAGCAGGCCCGAGAATGAAACATTCGTAGCCCGATAACCATAAACCGAAATCATCGACAGGAAAAATACCAGCCCAATAAAAACCGGGTAGAAAAGCCACGGATAAGGATAAGCCACGCTGATCAAAAACGCGCTGCCGGCCACAATGAACGCGCCGGCGAGCAAACCATTGACTTTGTGCGTGAGGTTGCTTGAAATGTCACTCGGGTAGGTCAAAAAAGCGCCGAGCGCGATCGTAAAACCAATCTGGAAATGACCGAGCCACGAAAACAACGTCACCGGGATTGCGGCCGCGACCGCGACTTTAATGGCGTTCGCAAATTCAAGGCTTTCGGCAAATTTTCGGATTCTGTAAACCATGGCAGGCAATAAGGGCAAAGGTAGGAATTGTATTATTTTAACAGTTTTTGGCGGTCGGGTTTTAAGAAGATTTTATAAATATTCGCTAATTATTTTGAGCGAAGCGGCGCCCATCTTTTTTTTTCGTTTATTTTTGCGAGCGTTAAAATTCAACAGATGATTTTACCCATTATCGGCTACGGCGATCCGGTCCTGAGAAAGGTTTGCGAACCCGTTTCAGCAGATTATCCCGAGCTTAAGCAAGTGATTGCCGACATGTACGATACGATGTACAATGCGCACGGCGTTGGGCTTGCCGCGCCGCAGGTTGGCTTGCCGATCAGGATTTTTATTGTTGACACCGAACCGTTCGGTGACGATGACGAGTTGGATGCCGACGAGCAAAATGAACTTAAAAATTTTAAGCGCACTTTCATCAACGCAAAAATGCTGACCGAAGAAGGTGAAGAGTGGGGTTTTAACGAAGGCTGTCTCAGCATTCCCGAAGTCCGCGAAGATGTGTACAGGCATGAGCAAATCACGATTGAATTCTATGACGAGGATTTCAACAAGAAAACCGAATCGTTCAACGGACTGATCGCGCGTGTCATCCAGCATGAATACGACCACATCGAAGGCATTTTGTTCACCGACCGGATTTCATCGCTCAAAAAACGTCTGATCCAGAAAAAGCTGATGGGCATTATGGAAGGCAAGGCGAGACCTGATTACAAAATGCGATTCGTCGCAAAAAAAGGACGGTAAATATTACAGATAAAATAACTCAAGTCTAAAACGCGGTGTGTAGACGCAGCGTGTCTAAAAAACCAAAAAAATGGAGCTCGAAAAAGTATTGGCCATCACCGGAAAGCCCGGATTGTAT
>JAEWLD010000269.1 GCA_023393485.1 Bacteroidota bacterium | reverse complement strand
CGGTGAACACCTTGAAATTATATTCGAGACATTCCTCAACAATCGATACGAGTTCCTGTCGCGTCAGGCCTTTTTCGGCAATAATCAGCGCTTCGGCCTTCATGGCACGCATGATCACATGGATGCTTTTGTTTTGGTTGACGATCGGCAGGTTGAGAATGCGCTTAAAAGTTTGGTCGTGCGCATATTTGTCAATGAAACCGCGCAACTTGAAGCGCGCCGGCGACTCGGTTTTCAATGCATTGGCGATCGAAATCGCATTGGCATCGGCGCCATAGATCACGGTCTGGATCAATTTTTTAGCGTCGACCGTACTGGTGTATCGCTCAAAAACGTGCTTGACAAGGATTCGGAACAGAAAAAGCAGCAGAAATGAAATTACATAGCTAATGAAAACCCCCGTAGTCAAATAGAGCCGGCTTCCGAAAACCATGTACCATGTATAATTGATGCCCGCGAGCACCAGGAACGAAGTTGTTGTGGAAACCAGCAACTTTACGCAGTCGATAAACGTCGAATGACGGATGATGCCTGCGTATGTCCGATACAGCAAAAAGAAAAACGCGTTAATGAAAATCACCAGCGCGTATCGCACCGGCATATTGAGATGCCTGTAAAAATCTATCGTAAGGCTTTCAACGATAAAATACGTGACGACGCTCGCGACCAATACAATGAAGACGTCAATCAGGAAAATGATCCAACGCGGAAGGTAACCCATGTTGAGAAACCTTTTCTTGGAAATTTTGTCCATTACGTATTTGAATGCAGCCTTCATCAATTATTTAAAAACGCCCCAAAAATTAAGCATTTAAATTCACAATCATATAAAAAATCGTTCAAATGCCGATTTAATCCTATGCATGTCATCATCAGACAAATTGGAACCCGACGGCAGGCAAAGCCCGTCATTGAATAATTTTTCGGCTACGTCACCGCCGTAATATGGGCAATCGGCAAATACGGGCTGTAAATGCATCGGCTTCCACAATGGGCGGCATTCTATATTTTCGGCTTCTAGCGCGAGCCTTAAGGCTTCCCGGGTTTTTCCGCCGGTTTGTGACCGATCAACCGTAATCGCGGTCAGCCAATGATTTGAAAAATAATCTGCGTTAGGCTCAGTAAATACCGTTACGCCTGCAATATCAGCAAACAATTCTTTGTAAAGAGCATTGACTTTGCGTCTTGCCGCGATATGCCCGTCAAGCACTTCCATTTGTCCGCGCCCGATTCCTGCAGAGATGTTGCTTAAACGATAATTATATCCGATATGGCTGTGTTGGTAGTGCGGTGCGTTGTCGCGGGCCTGGGTTGCGAGGAAAACCGCCTTATTTTTTTCTTCGATCGTTTTCACCGAAAGCGCGCCGCCGCCCGAAGTCGTGATGATTTTATTGCCATTGAACGACAAAATGCCAATGTCGCAAAGCGTGCCGCACTTCTTCCCTTTGTATGTGCTGCCGAGTGCTTCGGCACTGTCTTCCAAAACTGGAATGCCATATTTTTTTGCGACGGCATTGATTTCGTCGGCCTTGAACGGCATGCCGTACAAATGGACTGCGATGATCGCTTTTGGTTTTTTGCCTTTCGCGATCCGGTCAGCAATCGCCTCTTCCAAAGCGTCAGGCGACATGTTCCAGGTGTCGGGTTCGCTGTCTACAAATACCGGGTTCGCGCCCTGATAAGTGATCGGGTTCGCCGATGCCGAAAAAGTAAAACTCTGGCAAATGACTTCGTCGCCCGAAGCAACGCCAAGCAACACAAGCCCTAAATGAATCGCCGCCGTACCTGAAGACAACGCCGCGACTTGACGGCCTTCGCCAATGAATTTTTCAAGATCCTGCTCGAAGCCCGTTACGTTTGGCCCGAGTGGCGCCACCCAATTTGAGTCGAACGCCTGTTGCACATATTTTTGTTCGCCGCCACCCATGTGAGGCGAAGAAAGCCATATCTTGGTCTGTTCCATCGGTTTGTTTTAAAACACTACAAAAATAACCGAATCGCACGTACGCACAACGGATTTCTCAAATTTATTGGCCGCGTGCAAATACGGTCCGCCAAATAATTTTGACATCTCGCCAAAACGATCGGTTGCGGTAATATTCAAAGTTCAATCTCACCTTATCCGGGAAAATCACATTGTCATTGTAGTCATCCGGATTTTCCTTCGAGGCGAGCAAAGCCTCTTCATTGAAATATTTAAGCGACGCCTCGCTAGTCAGTCCAGGTCGCAAATTCAGTATTTTGCGATCTTCGCCTTCAAGCTTGTCATAATATCCGGGAATATCAGGGCGCGGCCCGACAAAACTCATGTCGCCAATAAAAACATTGGCCAGTTGCAGCAATTCATCCAATTTGGAATCCCGCAGAAAACGCCCGACGGAAGAAATAGCCTTGGTTTCCGGATGCATCGTCCTGAACTTGAAGATTGTAAACGGCTTCGCAAAACGCCCTATCCTGGTTTGCCTGAATATGCCGCCAGAGCCGGTATCGATAGCCGCAACCAGCCACAACAACAGCAAAAACCAGCTGAAAAAAAGCAGCATAAAAAAAGACAAGGCGATATCGAACGTGCGCTTGAGCATCCGGCTTAATCGCTTTTGACCGGAATCAGCGTGTCTGCCTTGGCAAACACCTGGTCATAATTGCGCGAGAATTTGGAAAAGTCGAACGTTTCGCCCCTGAGCCATGCCAGGATCGCTTCGGGAAAATGACCGCCGGCCATGTGCGTAAACGGATAACCGCCACCAAATCTCGGATTGAGTTCGAGCAAGTAATATTTGCCGTTACTCGCAAAAAAATCGCAGTCGAGGTTGCCGATATGCCCGAGCGCGTCGCCAAGCTTTTTGCCGATGGCTTCCAATTCGGGAATGTTGCGCAATACGGCCTTATCGGTTTCGCCGGCGCGCATCGCAAGTTTTTCCTTGACATAAACCTGTTGGGTTTCACCATTGAAATCGTTCAAAATATCGATGCCGAATTCGGTGCCGCCGATTTTTTCCTGGATTAAAATGGCGCGGCCTGCATCGGTTTTTGACGCTTCGGATAAAATCGAACGCATCACTTTGGTCTTTTGCAACCGATAGGATAATTCGAGTTCTTCGCTGTCCATCGGAAAATCGATGCCGATCGAAGCGCTGCCCCAGCGCGGCTTGACCACGAGCGGAAAGTCGATTTCGCCGGATGCCAGTGCGGCTTTGGCATCGTCCAACGTCAGGTAGGTTTTAGGCTGGTTCAGTCCGATCGATTCGCCGAATTTAAACGTTTTCCATTTGTCGAAACAGATGTCGATAACTGCGTCCGACGATACGATGATCTTCACGCCGATACTTTCAAACTTTTCTCTTGCGGCAGCCAAAACCGGCAACTCAAGATCGTTGAGCGAAATGACGGCATCGACTTTTTCGGCCTTGCAGATCTCAAGGATTTTTTCGGTGTAGTTTTCAGCATAAACGGCCGGAACGATATAGGTTACATCGGCCATTGCGAACGCCGGAGCCGAAAGCTGCATGTCTGCGCCGATGATTTTTCCTCCGCCCGCTAGCGCTTCCTTAAAAAATTGCAATAAATAATGCCTTCTTCCGGCACAGGTAAAAAGAATGTTCATCAATATTTGTCGTTAAGGGAAATTACGTTCTTGAGCGGCTTTCCCGTTTTATAATTATTGAGATTGTCTATCGCGTCGTCCAGATGCAGGAATCCGCTGTCTGCATAGCCTGCGCGGTGCGGCGAAAGCGTGATGTTGTCGAGCTTGTGGAAATCGTGTTTTTCAGACGGAAAGGTTACGGTTTCACCGGATTTTGGGTAATTGTACCAAACGTCGATCGCAGCCGCGCCGATCTGTTTTTCCTGCAACGCTTTAAACAAGTCGTCCTCATTGACCAGTTCGCCGCGCGAGAGATTGATCAGCACTGACCTGTTATTCATTGCCGAGAGGAATTTCGCATCGACGAGATTCTTCGAATCCGGCGTCAACGGCAAGGCAAGAAATACAAAATCAATATCGTCCAATTGCCGGTAAATGTCCTGTGTCTGGAAATACTGCGCGTTTTCAAAACCGGCGACGGCTTTTCCGGATCGGCTGAAAATGCTGAATTTGCAGCCAAAGCCCGACAGTATTTTATACAAACCTTGCCCGATCGCGCCAAAACCGAGCAGTGCGACTTTTGACCCGACGACCAATTTTGAAAACGGCGAAACTTCATTTCCTGCGGGCTTGACGCGGTTCCATTCGCCATGACGCATCTGGCGGTCGTGATACGAAATCTTCTTTGCGGCATCGAGCATCAGCGCCACGCCATGTTCGGCGACGATTACCGCATTCGAATGAGAATTGGCGATTGTCACGTCGTATTTTTTGAGCAGGTCGAAATCGAGGTTGTCGACGCCCGTCCATGGGATTTGCGCGAATTTGAGGTTTTTGGCAGCCTGCAGGATCGGCTCGGCGAGATTTCCTCCGAAAAGCACGTCGGCGTCAGCGGCGGAATTTGCAATTGCTTCAGGCGTGAACGCTGATGGTTTGACGATTTCGATGCCATCGGCCAGTCTTTCCGAAATGTATTCCAGATCTGACTCGAGAAAAGGCTTGGTTAACAATACTTTCATTGATTGATTACTGTTTTTGATTTAGGCCGAAACCTTACTAAATGAAATCGTTCACATTTTATGCGGGTTTCCCGTAATCCAGACAACCATATTTTCCGCAGGGAAACCATTCGCCCTCTTCCCGAAAGCAATCTACGCTTTCAAAACACGGCTGCTACGGCAAACCCGCGGCATTCGTCAATTTGATGCAAAATTCCTAAAGCTACAAACCTCGGATAAATTGCTCCATCAGCGCCAAACCTTCTTCGACAATCTTATCGTCGGTTGCCAACGAGATTCTGATATGATCGTCCCAATTGTCGCCGAACGCAATTCCCGGAGTCGTCGCAACGCCGGTCGATTCAATCAATTTTGCACAAAACGTATTGGAATCCATGCCCAATTTTGAAATGTTCATGAACGCGAAAAAACCGCCGTCGGGCGCGATGCCCGAAACCTTGTCGAGTCTGGAAATCATATCGTTGTAAAGCTTGAACCGCGCTGACAATTTAGCGTTGTATCCATCCAGATAATCGGTTGGAATCTCAAACGCCTTTGCCATTCCTTCCTGGATGAACGTACAGGTATTGGTATTGGTATGCTGCTGATATTTCAAAAGATTGTGCTTGAAATGCGACGGAAAACACGCATAACCCAAACGCCATCCGGTCATCGCGTGCGACTTTGAAAAACCGTTGATCGTAACCACGCGCGTTGGCTTTTCTTCGAGCGAACCGATGCTGAAATGGACATTATCGTCCAGAACAAGCTTTTCATAAATCTCGTCCGAAATGATGTAGAAATCCTTTTCCTGTGCCAGGGCAAAAAGTTCGGCCAACTGTTCTTTGCTGAGCATATAACCGGCCGGATTGTTCGGGGTGTTGACGATAATCGCTTTGGTATTTGAGGTAATTTTAGACTTTATCTCGTCCATCTGCAGTGAAAAATCGGCCTTGCTGACATCGACCGTCACGACCTTGCAATCGAATTCGGCGATGTAAACCTGTGGAATGAAGCTCACAAACGACGGATTGATCACGATGATTTCGTCGCCCGGTTCGACCATCACCATCATCATGTGCTGGAACGCCTGTTTTGCGCCCGCACAGACGATGATGTTGTCGGCCGTACAGTTGATGCCGTTTTCAATCTTGAGCTTGCTTGCAATTTTTTCCCGCAGCGGCTGAATGCCCATCGGGCTCGAATAATTTGAATTTTTGGCCTGCAAGACCTCGATGGTCGCATCGATTATCGGCTGCGGCGTCCGGAATTCGGGTTCGCCCAACCCTAACGAAATGATCGGCAATCCTTTTTTGCGGCGCTCGTTGGCGGCTTCGGCAAACTTTAACGTGATCGATTCCCCTATTTCTTCCCTGAATAACATTAGGCAAATGGTTTTACGGTGTTGTTTTGGTCTGAGTTGACGTCGCTTCCCTTGATGACTTTCCAGAATGTCTGGAACAAAATCTTGAGATCAAGCAGGAATGACTGGTTATTGACGTACCAGACATCTAATTTAAATTTTTCTTCCCAAGAAATCGCGTTGCGGCCGTTGACCTGCGCATAGCCGGTGATTCCGGGCTTGACATTGTGGCGTTTTCTTTGTTCTTCCGAATAATGCGGCAGATAGCGAACTTCCAGCGGACGTGGTCCGACCAGGGAAATATCGCCTTTTAATACGTTGATCAATTGCGGGATTTCGTCAAGCGACGTCTTGCGCATGAACGCACCGATTTTCGTGATGCGCTGCATGTTCGGCAACAGATTCCCGTTTTCGTCACGCTTGTTGTTCATCGTGCAGAACTTGATGACCTTGATTATTTTCTCTTTATATCCAGGCCGCGGATGCACAAAAAAAATCGGGCCTTTGGTCGAGACTTTTACAAGCAGCATACAAGCTAAAAACACCGGCGAGAGCAAAACCAGCCCGACGAGCGCGGCCATGAAATCGAAAAAAGGTTTGACGAGCGTTCTGTACATGCCTTACAAAAATAGGAAAATCATTTGGCGATGGCGCGGTATTCTTCGAGAATCGCGTTCCAGACCGTTTGTTGCTGGTAGCGCGAGGCAATCATTGAGCGGGAATTTGCGGCCAGGTCATTTCTCAACAGATGATTATTGATCATTTCGGTCATTGCGTCACGCAGTTTTTCGGCATTTTTAGGCGGAACAATCAGCCCGTTTTTGCCATTTGCAATGATTTCGTTAGCGCCGTTAATGTCGGTCACAATAGACGGCAAACCCATCGCGCCGGCCTGCATCACCACGTTCGGAAAACCCTCGCGATGACTTGGCAGGACGAAAACATCTGAAATGGCAAGAAATTTACGCACATCGGTTTGGTAACCGGCGGCAATAATCTGCCGATTGGTTTCAATGGTTTTCAGCGTTGCGGGATCAATCGGGTCAAGATGCGCTTCAAACCTTCCGAGCAACAACAATTTTGCGTGCGGATGATTTTCGATCAGCGCCGAAAATGCGTCAACCAATTCGCGAATGCCTTTGTCCCTGACAATCCGCCCGACGAAAATGAATACAAAATCGTCTTTGCCTATTTTCCATTCGCTTCGTAGACCGGACTTGGCGCTTTCGGAAAAATGCACCGGGTCATACCAATCC
>JAEWLD010000250.1 GCA_023393485.1 Bacteroidota bacterium | reverse complement strand
GTGTCGGCGGCAATAAAACACAAGCGGCGCAAATACTTGGCATCGATCGCAAAACACTCCGTCAAAAGCTTTCGTGATTGCCTGAAAAATCGGGTAATTCCGCCCCGACCGGTGCTATATTCCCCGTGTCCAAATTCCCAAAAAATCTTTATTCAAATTATAATTCGTTGACTGTCAACGACTGGCACGCTCATTCCCGTCTTGGGTATGCACTTTGCCTGGGCGCATTGCAACTTTAAAAAGTATCGTAATGACAGCTACAGAAATTAAAGGAAACTTCTGCTGCGGTAAAGATACCACAATTCCGGTATTGATGCCTGGCAATAGGATTTCCGATGAACAATCGCGCAACCTGCCAAAAAATACCCGTGAGATTTATCTCGGACTTTGTACGGATTGCCGTTTCCTCGGTAACTGTGTATGGCAGCACAACAACAAACTCACCTGTGAACATTTTAAATAATTTGGAAATGATAGCAATAGACGGAAAGAAAAAACAAAGAATGTATGACATTGTAATGGAACAGTTCTACAAGACTGCCGAGGCCATCAACCTCGACCCCGACATCCGGAAAATATTGGCAATTACAAACAATGAAATAGTGGTCCACTTTCCGGTAAAGATGGACGATGGCCGGATCGAGGTTTTTACCGGATATCGCGTACAACACAACAACGCGCTCGGGCCATACAAAGGCGGCCTGCGTTATCATCCTACGGTGGATATAGAAGACGCGAAGGCCCTGGCGATGTGGATGACCTGGAAGGCTTCACTGGCCGGATTGCCTTATGGCGGGGCGAAAGGCGGAATCAAAATCGACCCGCACCAGTATTCGTCTTCCGAACTCGAACGGATCACGCGGCGGTTCACTTTTGCCCTGGGCGATAACCTCGGGCCCGAACACGATATTCCCGCGCCCGATGTCAACACGAACGAACAGACCATGGCCTGGATGGCCGACACCTATATGTCTACGCTACGGCCGGGCGATCGTTCGAACAACCAACACGTAGTTACCGGGAAACCTGTCGGGTTCGGCGGGCTTGAAGGGCGCGACCGTGCGACCGGCTTCGGCGTGTTTCTCTCATTGAAACTGCATTATGAGTCAAAAGGTGAAAGCCTTAAAAATAAAAAGTTCATTGTCCAGGGATTTGGAAACGTCGGTTATTGGGCAGCGCATTTTCTTACAGCCAGCGGCGCAATCCTGGTCGGCGTGCAGGACGCGGACGCGACTTTAATAAACGACGATGGAATTTCCGTTGAAAAATTGTTCGGACATGCAAAGCGCCGCCGCGGATCGATCAAAGGGTTTCCACATGTTAGCGAAATCGATCCGAACGACTTTTTCGGGCTTGATTGCGACATTTTGATTCCCGCCGCGCTCGGCAACCAAATCCACGCTGACAACGCCTATCAGATCAAGGCTGCCGTCATTGCCGAAGGCGCCAACGGCCCGACCGACAACGATGCCGAAAGGATTTTGTTGGAAAACAACGTGGTCATCATTCCCGATATCCTTTGCAATTCCGGGGGCGTGATAGGCAGCTATTTCGAATGGCTGCAAAACAAAAGCGGAGAAGTGTGGCATTTGGAGGAAGTGATGCAGAAGATCGAAAAGAAATTCACTGCAACGTATCGGAAGGTCGCAAAAGTCGCTGCAGAACATAAAATGGATATGAGGACAGCCGCCTATTCTATTTCCATTTCACGGGTAGAAACAGCTTACAAACAGCGGGGAATATTCCCATAACTTAAAAATAAATATCATGAAATATCAAAATCTTGTCATCGAAGTCCGGGAATTGGAAAAGTTGAAACGCATCATATCTGCCGTACCGGCGCGTGTTGACGCAAGTTACTATGCGTCGATTACCAAATTCAAGCAGGAATTGCGTACCGCGACAAACTTAACCGAATCAGAGATGCCAAAAAACGTCGTAAGATTCAATTCAATTGTAACAGTAAAAGATTCCTTGCAGAAGACACACCGCTTTCAGATTGTTTCACCGGGCGAGAGCGATATATCAAGCCGTAAAATATCGATAATCGCCCCTATGGGACTGGCGCTGTTTGGCTATGCTGAAAAAGACGAGGTAAAATGGCAGTTTCCCGGCGGTATTCAAATACTGAAAATAGTCAAGGTCGAACAGGAAGATTCCAAAAAACTAAAAAAAGCAAAATATGAGCAAGACACTTCAATCCCATCAAAGCCCTGAAGAAATTCACAAACACTTCATGTACAACGACCTGAAAAGGTGGCAACAGGAAATAGAAATCGTCAATGTCGAAATGATATTCTACCGTAGCTTGATCGAATCACATCTTCGGGCCGAAAATACCTGGCATGTCGACGATTATCGGCATTTGTTCAACGCCATCAAGGATGTCCAGAGAGAAAATGCCGACATGCAGAGAAAAGCCCAAGCTTTTACAAGAAATCTCGAAGGCCTGGCCGAGTGCGAGGATTTACAATGCGAACACCATTTCCTGAATGAGCATAGCTTGCTAAAGTTAGAATTTGAACGGCATTTCTCCAGCTATCAAATCTTTAAAAAAACCATCCTGAATTACTTAAAGACAAAATACAATTATTAGTTCGTTTGCCCCGCCCCGGCAGGCCGTTGGAGCTGTCGGGGCTTTTTTATGCCGGTTGGAGACGGCACAAAGTGCTTGACCGACATTTACGATAACCCAAAAAAAACTAAAGATGGATAGAGAAATCATCATTGTGACCATAGTATTGATGACAATATGCATATTGCCTTTTTATTTAATGTCCCGCAAGAATATCAGAAAGAAAAAACACGCCCTTGAGAAGCTTCAGGGCTTCGCCGCAAAAAATGCCTGCAACATAACACATAAAGACCTGTGGAGCGGGTCGGCCATCGCGATAGATCCATCCAACAAACTGCTTTTATATTCGACCAATGGAGCAGATAGCGACGCATACAGAATCTTCGGCCTGGTCGGACTAAGGGATTGTGCGGTAATCAAGTCCGAAAATGCCGGTGGCGCAATAAAAAAACTTGGCTTGCTTTTATCATTTTCCAACAGCCCGGACCTGGACATTGAATTCTATAACGAAAATAGGCAGATGGCGTTAAACCATGAGCTGGAATTGGCCAACAAATGGAAGGACATTATCAGTACTCAAATAAAATTAAGGTTGCCGGCTCAAAAATAACGCGGAAGAACAGTTTTAATTTCGACGGCTTTTGTCATCGTAGCCGGGCCAGACATCAATGACTTCTCGCGTCATGCGCGCTTGGAAATTTTGCCGATAGTTGCTGTCAAGGATTGAAAATACTTTCGGTTTTTTGATAGATCGCCTCGCGACCGAGGTTATAATACTCGGTCAGATCAATCATCCCGTACGGCGAAGCGAGACTTCCTTTAAACCTGTAGACTGTTGAGCCGGATCGGGTTTTCGCGGCTTCCAATCTTTCCGTGACGCGTTCGTATTTTTGAATGGTTTCGCCCGAATAATAGAATGAATAGGCCAGTCTGCCGCGCTGATTATTTAAATAAAGAGAATAAAATTCCGGCAGGTTGGCAATTAGCTTATAGGGCAAAATTTTAATGCTATCCGACGGCATATCGGAAACGCGCGAATACATGTTTACGCAAATCGTGTCTTTCGGGTACGGCTCGAATCCGAACAAGCCACTACTGCGTTTTTTTTCATCGTCAATGGCATAAAGCGAATCCAATTCCCTATCCGGATATCTGTAAAGGTCATTATCAAGCAATCCCTTAAAATATTTCCGCCGATAATCAGAATTCACGCCTCGATATTTGTTTCGGCTTTTGCCTCCGATTGATTTCTTGGCCCTGTCGATCGTATCAAAGTTGACATACCGCAAATACCTTGGCAGGTAAAGCGGCGTGCCTGTTTCTGAAAAATACGCTTTGGCCGGAGCCTGCTTTGTCGCTTCGGTTTTCGTTTTCAACAGCAACCCATAGAACACAAGGATATTTTTGTCGCTTTCCATCCGCTTGATGACAGGATCATTAAATCTTTTGAATTTTCGTCCACCTGCCTTTTCAATCAGGACGCCGCCGTAATCCAATGCAAAAAATCCGGTTTCCCTTTTTACAATAACCTCAGGATAATTTTCCCGCACATATTCATTTGCCGAGCATAACATTGAATTATTCCCGAAATCCTTGCAATCCGAAACCGGAGTCATATTCGGGTCGTCGAAAACCAAAATCAGCTTTGAGGCATCCTCTGTGTAGAAATTCGCGGTATCGCCCGGTATCTTTACCCTATAAGGCGTATACAACTTTAAGGTCAACGTTTGCGGCAATCTCCTGAGATCCTGAAACCCTTTTTCGTTGTATTTGTCGTGATAGGCCATGACCGTATTGTATCTTCGGGGCACGGCGTCGAAATAATAAAATTTGTCTTTTTTGCTGTACTTACCGCTGATCGGCTGCAATTCGAATCCTTCCAATGTCACGTTTGCATCTTTGACGTTCAGGCCTGATTCGGCATCATTTACATAAACCACCAGCGCATGACTGCCTTTCTGGCTAAAAACCAGGCTGCCGATCAAACAGAAAAGCAATAAATGACAATTTCTCATTTCGCAGATTATAAGCTGATTGATTTCTCTCGCATGTAAAAGGTTGCAATGCGTTTTTCAAAAGGAACGATATCAATGTTCATGACCGCCGGCGCCTTCGCTTTTGAGCAAATGGCTTTGGATGTAATACGCGCCTTTGACCACAATTTGCGCATCGGCCGGAAGTTCTTCCAGCGGCGTAACCTGAACAAAACCCAGTTGCGCCGTTCCACTCTTGACTTCCATGCGCCTGAAATGATAGCTTTTCCCCGATTCGTCGTGCGGGTGACCGTCGTCGTGCGAATGGCCTTTTTGCTGGTCGTGCGCAACTCTTTCCGTTTGTGGCCGGTTTTGCCTTTCTTGGTGAATGCCTTCGAGAATAAAGATAAACTCGCGGCCTTCAGCTTTGACAGTCGCATCAACAGGCAGCGCATTGACCGTATTGGCGCCGACATCAATCAAGGCGTTGACATACATTCCGGGTATCAGCTGCTGTTTTTCGTTTTCGATATCTGCATGGACGGCAACCGATTTGGTCTCATTTTCAAACGCTTTTCCGACGCTGAAAATCTTTCCCTTGATTTCGGTGTTGTCCTGATTGGTCAATACGAATCGGACGTTTTGCCCGGTCCGGACTTTCTGCAGATCTTTTTCGTATACGAGCAAATCGACATGCAATTGCGAATTGTCGACGATCTTTACCAATGCCTGGCCCGGCGATACCGTACTGCCGATCCTGATGTTGACTTCGGTGATCGAACCCGAGATCGGCGCCACTACCGGAACTGTTGCCACGGCGCCGTTCCGAGGATTGATGTTCATCGTCTGAAGCTGCTTTGTAAGCGAGGCAAAACGCGCCTTTTCGATTTCGTATTCGGCTTTGGTTTTTTGGAAAACTTTTTTGGCCGAGACTTCTTCCTCGCTCAAAACCCGTTGGCGTTCGTATTCGAGTTTCAGGAATTCGAGGTTGCTTTTCGACGTCAGATAATCTTCCTGAAGTCTCGTGAACTCCGGGCTTTCGACCGTTGCAATGACTTGGCCTCTGCGGACGTCCTGCCCTTCGATGACCGAAATCGACTTGACGATTCCCGACACGAAAACCGAAACATCAGCCTGGTTCTGCGGCGGCAATTTCGTGTAACCGTTGGCGTTTACGACTTCGCTGAGGTTTTTTAACGAAAAGGTGCCAAGCGCGATTCCTGCGGATGAATACTGGGCTTCGCTAAGTTCGACTTCCCTGGTATGGCTTTCCGTTTTCTGTTCTTCGTTCGGAGCCGACGTCTGTTCTGGCATTTCTTCCTTTTTACCGCAGGCCGCCATCACAAGCAGCAACGAGAAAATGAACACCGATTTTACTTTATGATTTGCTTTCATTTATTGATTTGTCAGGTATTGGATGTTGATGATGGTTTGGTTGTACTGGCGCACGGCATCGGCGTAACTGAGCAGAATGCCATTGGCCGTTTCGAGGTTTTGCACATATTCGATGTATGAAATGTCTCCGTTCTGATAGGCTTTTGTAGCGTTCACCGTAATCTTGCGCGCATTCGGCTCGGCGGTATCCCGATAATATGCAATGAGGTTCTGATATGTCGCCAATTGCTCGGCCTGTTCAGCCAAACGGCTTTTTAATTCATTTTGCAGATAGCCGGCGTTTTGCTTTTCACGGTCGATATTGATCTTGGCCGCTTTTGCCTTTGCCGAACTGCCTCCGAAAAATACCGGCAAGGCTATTCCGGCCGTAAAACCCTGAAATCGCAACGCTTCGTCGTAATGCCTGGGCGTTCCGTCAACGTCTTGATTTCCTGTAATCGACTGGATGAAGTAGCCCGCGGAAATATCGGGATATAAATCGGCTTGTTCTGCCTTTCGGATCGCCTGGGCAATGTCGACCTGCTTTTGCGCCAGGAGAAAATCGGGATTTTGTTTGATGGCTGCCGTGTCGATAGCAATTGTCGGCAACGGGACAAACGCGGTATCTGCAACTGAAAAATCTTCTTTCAGGTTTAAATACAGCTTGAGCCGCGACCGCCCGATTTTGATTTGTGCCTCGTTTTGACCGATGCGTTGCTGCAATTCCATCTGTTTGGCCGATGCGACATTCTTTTCCAGCGAATTGGTCTCGCCGACGCGGAATTTCACGTCGGCCGAACGTACGAACTTGTCCATTACCGCCGATTGTTTCGACAAAATGCTGTTGAGTTTTCCATAATACAACAAATTATTCCACGATTCGCGGATGGAAAACGCAATTTGGCGTTTGGTTATCTTCGATCGCAGCTCGCTCGCATTGCGGTTTTCTTTGAGTAATTTCCTGGTTGCGCCGATCTTGAACGGATTGAAGCTTTGAGAAATAGACAAATTCCTGTCTTGCGCCGACGAGTTGATTTGGCCGAACGTTCCCGAAAATTCAGCCTTCGGCATTTCCCAAGCCGAACCCACGAGTTTTTGTTGCACTTCCACCTCGAGCTGCGCCGCGCGAATGCCCTGGTTGTTTTTGTACGCCATTTCGAGTGCGCGATCAGCGGTCAAAGGCTGTTGCGCCGAACCGACGGCCGGCAAAGTCAGCGCAAACAATAACATCGCTGCTTGTGTTTTGCGTTTGATCTTGATGCCGCTTTCAACGTAATAGTACAGAATCGGCAAGACGATAAGCGTCAATAAAGTCGCCGTAACCAATCCGCCGATCACGACTGTCGCCAATGGTTTTTGTACTTCTGCGCCGGCGCTGGTGCTGATGGCCATCGGCAAAAAACCCAACGACGCGACTGCAGCCGTCATGATCACGGGGCGCAAACGCGCTTTCGTACCGCGTTTGATGCGGTCGTGAATGTCATTCATACCTTCAGATTTTAATTGATTGAAATACCCGATGAGCACAATGCCGTTGAGCACTGCCACGCCAAAAAGCGCAATGAAACCAACGCCTGCCGAAATGCTGAACGGCATCCCGCGCAGCCAAAGCGCCACAACACCGCCAATGGCAGACAGCGGAATCGCGGTGAAAATCAACAGCGATTGCTTGATTGATTTGAAAGTGAAATACAGCAAAACCAAAATCAGGCAAAGCGCCACAGGCAATGCAACCGCCAGCCTTTTGTTGGCATCGACCAGGTTTTCAAACTGTCCGCCGTAAGTCGTGTAATAACCTTCGGGCAATTGCAGTTTCGCCTCGAGCAAGGTCTGGATTTCATCCACGACGCTTTCAACATCGCGCCCGCGGACGTTGAACCCGACGACGATGCGGCGTTTTCCATCCTCGCGTGAAATCTGCATCGGGCCGTCTTCATAGGCCACATCGGCAATCTGTTCGAGCGGAATCTGGTTGCCCGACGGCAAAGTCACGTAAAGCGATTTGATGTCCGAAATATCGCCGCGGCTGCTTTCATCGAGCCTGACGACCAGATCAAAACGCTTTTCGCCTTCGTAAACAACGCCCGAAGCCTCGCCTGCAAAACCCATACTGATGACTT
>JAEWLD010000220.1 GCA_023393485.1 Bacteroidota bacterium | reverse complement strand
ATCCAATGATGTAGTCGTAATAGTCTTTTTGACGCGACGGATTGAGATAAAGCGTAACAGTGTCGATATTATCCAATATGGGATGGTTGGTCCGGATTTTGACGCCCGCGACGGTTTCCTCCTTGAGCCCGATAGCTTCCACCGGATGCCCGGCACCCGCAAGACGATTAACAGCGAGATAAGAATACCGCGACGGATTGCCCGAAGCGCCCAGCACTAGCGTTTTCTTTTTCATGACAGATTCTTTATGGCGGTCTGATGACGTGAATGTTATTTGGTTGTGATAAAAATACTATCTTTAGAAGAGAAACGCTCATAAATTGATTGTAAATTAAACCTAAACTTAATTGCGCTTTTACCATTCGCTAACGCCTTCAAGCCCTGAATCGATATAACTTTACGAATAAAAATGGAACTTTTCATCTACCTGTTCGCAGCCCTTTTTTCTGTTTTGAATCCGATTGGAACCGTACCGATCTTTGTCGGGCTTACGCAGGACGACACAAAAAAAGAACGCTCGCGCATTTCTTTGTGGACGGCAATCAACGTCTGCATCATTTTGATGATTTCGTATTTTATCGGGCAATATGTGCTGACATTTTTCGGCATCAGCCTCGACGCGCTCAGGATTGCCGGCGGAATGATCATCGTCGGGTCTGGCTTTTCACTGCTGACGGGAAAATTCAAAAAACAGCGAGGCATTGACAAGTCGGTTGAAAGCGACGTAAATACGCGCAACGAAATCGCGCTCACGCCGCTCGCAATGCCGATGCTTGCCGGGCCGGGATCAATTTCGCTGCTGATCACGTTTTACCAGGAACATCATCAATATCAGGAAATCGCGATTGCCGTGGCCGCAATCCTGACAGTCGCCGTGGTCATTTTCCTGATTTTACGCAGCGCGCATCACTTGGCCAGAATGCTTGGCGCGGCCGGAATCGTCGCCATTTCACGCATTGTCGGTTTTATTGTGATTGCCATCGGGATTCAGTATATTGTGAGCGCGGTAATCAACATCATCCGCAGCCAGTTGATGAAATAATGCTATGAAAAGAATCATATTTGCCCTCTTTTTATTATCAGCGGTTTTCCTCCAGGCGCAATCAGTGAATCAGCTCATTGAAAAACAATTTCTTGCCTACAACAAACTGATCATTGACCGCAAAATCGACGAAGCGCTCAATTACACCAATCCCGACATGTTCAAGCTTGTGCCGCGCGGGCAAATGCTGGCATCGATGGAATCAATCTTCAACAATCCGCAGATTGAATACCGCACATTGATGCCGACGGTTTCCGGGTTTGAACCGGTCAAAAAAATCAACGGCAAAAACTACGTCAGATTTAAAAGCCAAAGCGTGGTCGAGATGAAATTAAATGCGGCAACAAAGCCGGCCACGGCAGAGGAAGCAATGGTCGCCAAAGAAGCGATGCAGGTCGGGCTCGAGCAGAAATTCGGCAAAGAAAACGTCTCGTTTGATGAAAAAACAGGATTTTACAGATTAAGGTCGACCAAGACCGTCGTCGCTAGCTCGGAAAATCTCGAAGACTGGAAATTTCTGGTAATAGACAGCCCGCAGGTCAAACCGATGCTTGCCGCGATTATTCCGGCCGAACTTCTCGACTAGAAAATGCTTATTTTAAATTCGATCCCTTTGCAACATAAATAGATCGAAGTGAGAAAAGGCGGGTAATTCCTGCCTTTTTTATGGCCGGACCAGATACCAGGAAACAAAAATCAAGACAATGACCTGCGCAATCACGGCATAAACATCAGCAAAAATGCAAACCGGTTTGATTGCCGGCGGACTTTGCGAAGATTGCCGTCCATCAGGCTTTCGGCAGGAAAACCTCGGCCATCATGCAACGCGCACTGCCGCCGCCGCAGGCTTCAATCGTCTCAAGGTTCGACGATAGGATTGTTGCGTGCTTTTCAAGCTTTTTGATTTGATCGGCGGTGAGGCTGGCACGCGCCGAATCGCTCATGACTATGTAATTTTTGCCATTCCCGCGCACCTCGAGCAAATTCCCGGCAAAACGTTCTACCTGGTCTTCGGTGATGTAAATGACTTCTTTTTTGTCTTCCTTGAGATTGTCGATGACGTTTTTGCGTTCCTTTTTATCGTCGATGCAATCGGCGCAAACGACGGCAAAAGTACTGCCGATGCTCATCATTACGTTTGTATGGTAAATTGGTTCGCGGTTGTTGCCCACGGTGTGGAACGCCTCAAAAATAATCGGCGTCATTTCAAAATCTTCACAGAATTCAATGAACAATTCCTCTTCGACTCGCGCAGACAGCGCGCAATATGCTTTGCTATTGGCGCGGTCGAGCACCATGCTTCCCGTGCCTTCCAAAAAATAGCCTTCTTTTTCGGCGTCAGTATAATCTACGATGTCATTGATTTCGAAACCATTTTCCTCAAGGATGTCAAGCACGTCTTCACGGCGTTCGCGGCGGCGGTTTTCAGCAAACATCGGATAAAGCGCAACATCGCCATTTTCGTGGAACGAAATCCAATTGTTCGGGAAAATGCTGTCAGGCGTATCGCGCCCGGCAATGTCATCGACGACAATTACGCTTAGCCCGGCATTTCTCAGTTTGTTGACAAAGATGTCAAACTCTTGCTGTGCGCGGGCATTGACCGCCGCGGGCAACAGATTGGCGAGGACTTTCTGGTAGTGATTGTTGGTTGCGGTCTGTTCGTTCATACGGAACGCGACCGGCCTGATCATGAGTATGGTGTTGGTTGTCTGTTGCATCGGCAATTGTTTCGGTCAAATCTTTCTGCGTTAGGGATGGAGGCATTGTCTGAGCTCGTTGTGCAACGCAGTGGAACAACAGCGAGTGCCGAGAGCCCGGCGCATCGCGCAACGCCCAAAAACATCAGTTCATTTTACCGACGACGGCTTCCAAAATGTCAAGCGTGACCTCGGCCATTGTGTTGATTTTGTCATCGAGACACGGATTGACCTCAACCACTTCAAGGCATACCGTTTTTGGATTTTGGACCAGCGCAGTCAACATTTCCTTGGCTTCTGCCGGAGATAACCCGTTTTCAACCGGCGTTCCGGTGCCGCGCGAGGTGAGATCGGGATCCATTGAATCCACATCGAACGAAATATACAACAGGTCGCAGGCTGAAAGATATTCTAAAATATGGTTGACTGATGTTTGCACGCCGTTTTGGCGCACTTGGTCGACGCTGATTTTTTTGATGTTGAAGCGTTCAATGCACGCATCTTCCTGACTTTCGGTTGAACGGACTGCTACGTAAAGAATGTCCTGCGGATTGATTTTTGGCGAAATTCCGCCTACGTTTTTTAGTTGTTTCCACAGCGCGGCCGTATCATCGTCGATTTCATTTGACTTGCATTCAAGGTTGTCAATCCCGAGCGCGGTGGCGAGCGGCATGCCGTGAATGTTGCCCGATGGCGTTGTATACGGCGTATGGATGTCTGCATGCGCGTCAATCCAAATCACGCCGATCCGCTTGTCTGGAAATGCCGATTTGATGCCGGCGATTGTTCCTCCTGCCGAGCCGTGGTCGCCGGCAAGAATCACCGGAAATTGATTTTCCTTCAATTTTTGCGACACCGTGCTGTTGAGCGTGCGGTAGATTTCAAGTACGCCGTCAATGCGTTTGGCGTGCCGGTATTGGGTTTCGGTATCGAGAAATTTGTTGACGCATGGCAGGAACTCAATCGGTCGGCCATTAAAAAATTCGCTGCCTGACTTGCGCGCTGCGGTCATGATGGCTTCCGGCCCGAGTGAAGCGCCGCGCGTACCGGCTGTAATTTCTGATTTGTTGATTAAGAAAGTAATGTTTTTTGACATAGAACGTCGGATTGAAAGGCCGCCTTTAAAGATGCCGGGTTTTATAATCGGTTTCCGGCCTTAGGTCTCGAGTGAAGCAAAGATAAAAAAGCTTCCCAATTGAGGAAGCTTTTGTGGAAAAGTTGGTGATTGATTTTAACTTTCTGAAAAAAAAGCTCCCCGAAGGAAGCTTTCATCAAATGTAAAAATCTTATCGTTTTTCCATTGGCACGAAGCCCCGCAACGCATAGCCGGTATAAATTTGGCGCGGACGCCCGATCGGCTCTTTGTTGACCCGCATCTCTTTCCATTGCGCAATCCAGCCCGGAAGGCGCCCGATGGCGAACAATACGGTGAACATATCGGTTGGTATGCCGAGTGCCCGGTAAATGATTCCCGAATAAAAATCAACGTTAGGGTACAATTTACGTGAAATGAAATACTCGTCGACCAAAGCGGCTTCTTCGAGTTTCTTGGCAATCTGAAGTATCGGGTCGTCTACGCCCAAAGTCGCCAACACTTCGTCTGCGGCTTTCTTGATGATTTTGGCGCGAGGATCGAAATTTTTGTAAACGCGGTGACCAAAGCCCATCAGACGGAACGGATCGTTTTTGTCTTTCGCCTTTGCCATATATTTGTCTGCGTCGCCGCCGTTTTTCTGGATTTCCTCAAGCATTTCCAAAACCGCCTGGTTCGCCCCGCCGTGAAGCGGACCCCAAAGCGCCGAAACCCCTGCAGAAATCGAAGCGAACAATCCGGCGTGTGACGAGCCAACCATGCGGACGGTCGAAGTCGAGCAGTTTTGCTCGTGGTCGGCATGTAGGATGAAAAGCTTGTCAAGCGCGTCAATTACGGCAGGAATCGGCTTGTACGGGCCGGTCGGCAACTCGAACATCAAATGCATGAAGTTTTCAACGTAACCTTTGGTGTTGTCGTAATAGTTCATCGGATAACCCATTGTCTTGCGGTACGTCCAGGTAGCAATCACAAGGAATTTGCCCATGGTCTTGCAGACCGCATCGTACATTTCCTTTTCATTTTCAGGATTGACCGATTTTGGATTGAACGCGGTAAGTGCACTTGTCAGCGCGGCTAAAACACCCATCGGATGTGCGGTTTTCGGGAAGCCGTCAATGATGCTTTTCATCTCTTCATTGACAAGCGTGTATCGGCGGATGTCGTTCTCAAATGTCTCCAGCTGCTTTTTTGTTGGCAATTCGCCAAAAATCAACAGGTACGATACTTCTAGAAAATCGGCCTTGTCGGCAAGATCTTCAATAGCGTAACCGCGGTAGCGTAAAATGCCTTCCTCACCGTCAAGGAACGTGATATCGCTGGTGCATGAACCTGAATTTTTGTAGCCCGGATCCATTGTGATGGCACCGGTCATATCGCGCAATTTGTTGATGTCGATAGCAACTTCTTTTTCGCTTCCGACAATGACAGGAAACTCATAACGTTGGCCGTCGAGTTCCAATATGGCTGTTTTTGACATAATTTGACTGGAAATTGATTTGTGAAATAATAATCCAACAAAACTAAAGAAATTAATAGGAATTAAAAAATATTGAATTGTCGAAATTCATTACCGATATGATATTCTCTACACAATTCCCAACCGATATTTTGCGAAAACCGAATTTCCCGATACAGTCTGCCGAATGAACCAAACGCAAAAAATCCGCACACCGAAGCGCGCGGATTTTGCCCAATTTTCTATTAACTTAATTTTTGACGATTTTCTGGACCGCCGAACCATTATCCGAAATCACTTTGACAAAATAAATTCCCGATTGCCTGGCTGAAATATCGATTGATACCGCCGATGCATCGCGGACGGCCGTTTGCAACAGCCTGCCCTGGATGTCGTAAATCTGGACCGACCGGATGTTTGCCGCCGCCGAAATATTGACCAGGCCGGCAGTCGGGTTCGGATAGATCGCGATTGACTGGTCGTGGTCCGGCGCGCTGGCCGACAATGTCTGGAACGTCGTTTCGGCATCGTTTGTAGTGATCGGCAAATTGTAATCAAAGAAAATATCGGCGCGGTTGGCTACCATATCTCCGTTGGCCAGATTGTCCTGCGATTTGATTTTGAGCAGAATATTGCCGTGACCGCCGATTTCAAGGTTGATGCCTTCAAAAATGTACTCGGCCTGATTTCCTCTTACCCTGACGTCTACATCGTCTGAGCTATCCAGAATCCGGAGCGACGACACGTCAAATTCGGCCGGGTCAAAAACCGTTTTCACGACGATGTTTGCCGCTGCGTCGGTTCCTGTATTTTCAAAGTTGGCGATATAATGCAGATATTTCCCGATCTGTTCGACCGGCTGGCTGTCGCCTTCAAGACAAATCATATCGTTCGGATCAAAAGCGCCAACCACCGTTTGTTGAAATTGGAATGCATTGTCATCAGGCATTTCATCGCCGCCGATGGCTTCGATAACCCCGGTAAAAACAAGCTGGTCATCAACATTGACCGGAAAGTCGGGATTTGTTGGCGCGTTGATTTGCATGACGACATCAATACTCCGCGATTCAAAAGGCTGCAGGTTGGCATAATCCCATTT
>JAEWLD010000145.1 GCA_023393485.1 Bacteroidota bacterium | reverse complement strand
TTATTACACCGGCCCGGGAAAAACCGGAACAATGTTGCATGCCGGCGATGTCCTGACCAGCAGCCAGACTGTTTATGTCTACGCCGAAACCGGTACAACACCAAATTGCTTCGATGAAAAGAGTTTCGCGGTCAATGTCTTTAATGTCGACGACCTGTCTGATATAACCATTTGCGAAAGCTATGTCCTTCCTGCGCTGACGATCGGCGGCTATTACACCGGCCCGAGCGGTACCGGAACACATTTGAACGCCGGCTCGGCGATTACGACTTCGCAGACCATTTACGTTTACGCCGTTTCGCCGTTTATGCCATCGTGCAGTGACGAAACCTCATTTGACGTCACCATTGTTGATGCGCCGGTGGCCAATGCCGTTCCGGCTGCGCAAACCACTGTTTGTGACCAGGACGGAAACAACGATGGTTTTACGGCCTTTGATCTGACGCAGCTCACTGCAACAGTTCTAGGCTCCCAGACCGGACCTGAGTTTACGATCGCTTACTATGCGACGGCGGCCGATGCCAACAACGCCGTCAATGCGATCACGTCGACCAATGCGTGGACGGTTTACGTCAGGGTCAGCAATACGCTTGCGCCGATGTGCTACGATGTGAAACCGATCCAAATCCGCGTCAACAGATTGCCGGAACCGACACCGAAAGACGGCATCATGTGTTACAATACGCAAACCCAAACGCTGATCAATCCTTATACGATGTACGCCGGACTCAATGCGTCGCAACACACTTTTCAATGGCGCAATGAAGCTGGAACGATTGTCGGCACGGCGAGTTCGTATACAGCAACAACGCCTGGCGTTTATACGCTCACGGCCACCAATACGCTCACGGGTTGTAGCTCGGCACCGGTTCCGGTGACCGTTACGCCGTCTGAGCCTGCTGTTGTGGCTTATGCCGTGAGTGAGGATTTTTCAGATGATCAGTCGATAACCGTCATCACGACCGGAACCGGCGATTACGAATTCATGCTTGACAACGGCGTTTTCCAGGACAGCCCTGTTTTTGATAATGTTTCCTCTGGCATGCACACCATTACGGTCAGGGATAAAAACGGCTGCGGCTCGTCATCGACTACGGCGCTTGTAGTAAATTATCCGAAATATTTCACACCAAACGGCGATGGCGTCCACGACACCTGGAATATCACAGATTTGAAGCTCGACTCGCAAGGCCAATCGAAAATCAATATCTATGACCGATACGGCAAATTCCTCACGCAAATCAGGCCTGCAGGAAACGGCTGGGACGGCACTTACAACGGCGCGCAAATGCCGTCTACCGACTACTGGTTTACGGTTGAATATACCGAAGCCGGCGAATCCAAGGAATTCAAGGCGCATTTTGCGATGAAGCGATAATTAAGACAAATCCATTTTTACTTCGAAAAGGCTTTCATTACTGGAAGCCTTTTTTTATGGTACCGAATTATATAGACCGATTCTAAAATAATTTCGATAAGAAATTATTGACTAAAAATCAGCTGGCAATCAACCGATGAGTATTACTTTTGCGCCCAAATTAAAATTTCATTGTAACAATCATCGGGCGTTTGAGTCTGATGGCCTATCAATCATCTATCATGCGAATTACACTACTTCTGCTGACTTTGCTCACGGCTGTCGGCATCCAGGCCCAAACCGGGACTTTATCCGGGAAAGTTACCGACAAAGTTTCGGGACTTCCTATTTCTTATGCAACCATCGTCGTCAAAGAAGCCGATAAAACCGTCACCGGCGGCATTACCGATGACAACGGACTTTTCGAAATCAAGAATCTTGCACCTAAAAAGTACGACGTCGAAATCCAGTACATGGGCTACAAAACCCACATGGCGCCGGCTGATTTTTCTACCGGGCAACGCTCGATACAACTCGGAACGGTCGCGCTGGTCGATGAAGCCACAAAGCTCAACGAAGTCACTGTCGTGGCCGAGCGCTCGACCATTGAACAGAAAATTGACCGCATAGTCATCAACGTCGGCAAAGATTTGACTACCGCGGGTGCGACTGCCGGCGAAATCATGAACAACATTCCATCTGTCAACGTTGACCAGGACGGGAAAATCTCGTTGCGCGGCAATGAAAATGTCCGCGTACTTGTTGACGGCCGCCCATCGAATATCGATGTGGTGCAATTGCTCAAGTCAATCCCGTCGACCTCGATCAAGAAAATCGAGCTGATCACCAACCCGAGCGCGAAATACAATCCCGAAGGCATGTCGGGCATCATCAACATCGTCTTGCACAAAAACGCCAACGACGGTTTCAACGCGAGCATCAATTCTGGAATCACGATCGCCGAGGCGCCAAAGACCAACAACTCGATCAACATGAATTACCGTACCGGGAAAGTCAATTTCTTCGGAACCTATGGCGATAATTTCGGCAAGCAATATAACGACGGCCGAATCGAACGTTTTGGCAGCAACCCGATGGATCAGGTGATTGATATCGTCAATGACAACAAATCGCATCTGTTCAAGGTCGGGATGGATTTTTACATCAATGACAAAAACACGATTTCGGTTTATACGAACCAGAACTATTACGGCGGCGACGGCGTGATTGACCTTGACATCACCTCGCCTATCGCCGAAAATGAATTGTTCCAACAATCGAAATATTTCACCCATACCCAAGACGGCGCGTACAACGTCGCGTATAAAAAACTGTTCAAAAAAGACGGTGAAACACTTGATGTGGAAATCAACCACGATTATTATCGCGAAGTCCAGCGCGGTGAATTCTACACCGATTATTTTGTTGAAAATGAGAATCAACAAGACAACTTCCAGCTTGACTTTATTGGCGAGCGCCGCAAATTGACAACGGTCAACGTCGATTTTGTCAATCCGCTCAATGAAAAAACGACGTTTGAACTCGGTGCCGAAGCCCGAATCACGCGCACGATCAACAATTACATCACCAGCGCCGACGATTTTACAGACCAGGAAATCATCGCACACGATTCGGACTATTTTTATGATGTCGACATTTTTTCCGCTTATTCAACCTACGGGCAAAAGCTTGGCAAATGGGGTTATCAGCTCGGTTTGCGACTGGAAAGCTATAGGGTTGAAGCGACCGAAGGAACTGAAACGGCGTACAAAGACGATTATTTCACGTTCTACCCGTCGGCATCGATGACTTATACGCCGAGCGAAAAAAACATGTGGCAAGTGAGTTATTCGAGGCGCGTTGACCGTCCATCGCTTGAGCAGACCAAACCGATCCGCGAGTTTTCTACGCCGACCGTAACATCGCTCGGAAACCCCGAACTCGACCCGCAGTTTACCAATTCAATTGAGCTGAATTACACGCGAACGCTTGAAAAAGGCTCGATCACAGGCGGCGTTTTCGGACGTATCATCAATGACGAAATCAGCCGTGTTCTATATCCGGACCCTTTGCAGGAAGGCAAACAAATCCTGTCATTCATTAACTATGACACCAAAACGGCGTTTGGCTTTGAACTTTCCGCCAACTACAAAATCACGAAATGGTGGGACATCCAGCCAGCGATTGACTTTTCAAGCATCCGCCAGACCGGCGCGGTTTCTATCGTGATTCCGGAATCGGATCCCGAACAATTTGAGTTCATCAACCGCACGGTCACTTCATCGGCGTTCAACGCGCGCATGAACAGCAATTTCCGCGCGACCAAGGCTTTGCGTTTTTTGGTGTTCGGGTTTTACCGCAACGGCGTTCAAGGCATTCAGTGGAAAAGCGAGCCGATGTATAAAATCGATGCCGGCGCGCGCTATTCTTTCCTGAAAGACAAAGCCACATTGAGCGTACGTTTCAACGACATTTTCAATACGCAGCACTTCGGCTTTGACGGTGACGTGCCTTATCCGCAAACCGGAAGGTTCGGTTGGGAAAGCCACTCGGTCTACATTGGTTTCAACTATATGTTCGGCGCAGGCAAAAACCGCGCGTTGCAGCGCAAGCAGCGCGACAACAATACGCAGCAAGGCGGCGGCGGATTCTTTTAATAAAATTTTTCAATGATTATAGACGAAAATCCCGAAAGTCCTCGGGATTTTTTATTTTAACCAAATGAAAAAACTAACACTGTTGTTGTTCCTCCACGCATTTTTTGGAAACGCTCAAATCAAGGTTGTCATGAAAAACCGGGATACAGACGTGCCAATTGCGTATGCAAATGTTTGGGACGGCAATAAATTGGTCACTTCGTCTGATTCGCTTGGAATTTTTTATTTGCGCGAAGGCCGTCCTCAAACGCGGTACCGGATTTCCGCAATTGGGTTTGAAACACTGGAAGCCATTACCATTACCGAAACAGCCACAATCCTGATGGCGAACAAGGTTGTAACGCTCGACGAAATTCAGATGTCGCCGCCGAAATACGACAAAAAGGTCAATCTTGGGAAACTCAAAAATGGCGACGTCGGTATTGTCTGCCGAATGGATGATCTTGTGCCGATTATTGGAAAATATTTCCCAAATGATTCAAAGGCTACGCTATTTCTGGACCGGCTGAAATTCAAGGCGTTTAGTTCGGCAAAAAACCGCATCGTCGCCATCTCACTATATTCGGTCGACGACGACGGAACGCCCGACGAACCAATCAGCACCGAAAACATCGTTTGCCGACTGAAAAAAGGCCATCACGTCGCTGAAGTTGATTTGCGCCCGCATCGAATCCCATTTTCGGAGCGAGGCATTTTTGTCGTGATCCATTACCTGCCGCTCGAACAGAACAGATGTTACGCCGCCAACAATAAAGAATGGTTTTTTTATGAACCTTCGTTGGATGCCATCGAAAACCGGGGAACGCCTGACTGGTGGAATTTCACTAAGGACGGCTGGGTGAAACGCGACAAATACACGCTGTCTGTGCAGCTTACCCTGACCGACTGATTACCACCTGATGATTGCGCTTCCCCAGGTAAACCCACTGCCAAAAGCCGCGAGCACAACCAGACCGCCAGACTTGATTTTGCCGTTTTCCCAGGCTTCGGTGAGTGCAATCGGGATTGACGCGGCAGTTGTATTGCCGTAACGTTCGATGTTGTTATAGACTTTATCGTCGGAGAGTTTGAATTTCTGCTGGATGAATTGCGAAATGCGCAGATTGGCTTGGTGCGGAATCAGCATGTCGATGTCTGAAACGCTTAGATTATTGGCCTGCAAGCCTTCATTGATCACTTCGGCAAAACGGACTACGGCGTTCTTGAAAACGAATTGGCCGTTCATATAAGGCAGATAACTTTCATCGTTCGGGTCGTTGTCTTTTAAAATGTCGGAAACCCAGCGACCGCCCATTCCAGGCGCTTTGACGATTAATTCTTCGGCATGCTGGCCTTCTGAATGCAAATGGGTCGATAAAATTCCTTTGGTCAAATCTTCTTCACGGCTGACGATCGCAGCGCCGGCTCCATCGCCAAAAATGACCGAGACGCCGCGGCCGCGCGTTGTCATGTCCAAACCTTGCGAATGCACTTCAGATCCGATGACCAAAATATTTTTGTACATTCCGGTCTTCACGTACTGGTCGGCGATCGAAATGGCGTACACAAAACCCGAACACTGGTTGCGGACATCAAGCGCACCAACGGTTTTCAAACCCAAGTCGCGTTGGACCAAAACGCCCGGACCGGGAAAATAATAATCGGGTGAAAGCGTCGCGAAAATGATGAAATCAATGTCGTCTTTTGAGATTCCGGCGCGCTCGATGGCAGTTTTGGCAGCCTTGACACCCATTGTCGTGGTCGTATCCTGGCCGCGGACGATATGTCGGCGCTCTTTGATTCCGGTGCGTTCCTGGATCCATTCGTCCGACGTGTCGATGATTTTTGAAAGATCGTCATTGGTGACGACATTGTTCGGGACGTAATAACCGAGCCCTGATATTTTGGAATGATACATTTTTTTGTCGATAGGTGAAAAGCAAAGCTATGGTTTTTTTGTTTGGGATTCTGAACTTGTTTCAGAATCTGGGCCGATAACATTGGCTGAGTCGCTAAAAACGGGCTCAACCCGACCCCGCCCGAATGAAAACCTCACCGTTAAAATCCAGAATTGACTTTTACCTGTAACACCTTTCGCGTACCTTAGACCAATCGCAAAACCATCAAATATGAAATTTTCGCTCAGGCTTTTCGCGCTGTTGCTCGTGGCAATTCCAGCCGCTGCTCAGGAAAATTTAACTTATCAAACGCCGCCTGAAGAAATCCTGGCGCTTGCCGATTACCAGCGTGCGCCGTCGGTTTCAATGGACTCGAAAAAGCAATATATGCTGCTTTCCTATCGCAGTACGTATAAAACCCTTGACGACCTCAGCCAGGATGAAATGAAGCTCGGCGGCCTGCGAATCAACCCGGTGACCAATATTTCAAGTACAGTCACATATATCAACAATCTAAAAGTCCGGAAAATTTCCGGCAAGGACGAAATCCAAGTTTCGGATTTGCCGCTGAATCCGAAAATCGCCAACGTATCGTGGTCGCGCAACGAAAAGAAAATCGCTTTCACCAATACAACCGCGACCGGCGTGGAACTTTGGGTTCTGGACGTCGCATCGGCCAAGGCGACCAGGTTGACCGGCGCGAACCTCAACGCCAATCTCGGCAATCCAGCCGCGTGGTATGCTGATAGCGAATCATTGCTCGTCAGGACATTGCCTGCAAATCGGCCCAAATTGCTCGATGCAAAAAAAGATTTGCCAACCGGCCCGATCATCTCGAATGCCGACGGTGTGAAGTCGCAAAACCGGACGTATCCGGACATGCTCAAAAACAAAAATGACGAGGCAAACTTTGAAACGCTGGTCACGTCTGAACTGTACAAAGTTTCGCTCGATGGGAAAATGTCGCTTTTTATGCCGGCGGCAATGTATCACGGCCCAAGCTTCTCGCCCGACGGAAATTATGTCATGCTGACGACGATTGAAAAACCATTTTCGTACATCGTGCCGCTAAACCGATTCCCGATGAAAACCGTCGCCTACGACTTGTCGGGAAAAGCGATTATGACAATTGACCAATCGCCGCTCAATGAAATCATGCCCAAAGGTTTTATGGCCGTAAAACAGGGCAAGCGGGAAATCAGCTGGCGCGGTGATAAACCAGCGACGATTTTCTTTGTCCAGGCGCTCGACCAGGGCGATCCGGCCAACAAAGTAGAATATCGCGACGAGCTGTACCAATGGGCGGCGCCGTTTGACAAACAACCGGTTGCGATGATGAAGACCGCACAACGTTTTTCCGATATCAATTGGGGCAACGACCATACGGCAATCGTCTCCGAGGAATGGTACGACACGCGGAATTCCAAGACATTTTTGATTGATCCATCAGTTGCAGGAAGCAATCCTAAAGTGATTTCAGACCGCAATTTTCAAGATATCTATTCTGATCCGGGCAGCTTTCAGCGAAAGAAAAACGATTACGGCCGTTACGTGCTCGCGATTGAAAATGACAAGATGTTCCTGCTGGGCGACGGTTATACCGAAAAAGGCCAATTCCCGTTCATCGACGAGTTCAATACAAAAACCCTGAAGACCAAACGGCTTTATCAATCGGCCTATACTGACAAAAAGGAAGATTTGCTGTCGATTGAGGATTTCAAAGCGGGCAAAGCGCTGGTGATGATCCAATCCAAAACCGAATACCCGAATTACTATTTCAGGGATTATAATAAAAAGAATTCGGTGTCAGCGATTACGGCTTTTAAAAATCCGTTTGAAAGCATCAGGAACGTGTACAAGGAAGTGATCAAGTACAAACGCAAAGATGGCGTCGACTTATCTGGCACATTGTATTTGCCGGCTGGTTATGATCGCAACAAAAAGGAAAAGCTGCCACTTCTGATTTGGGCATATCCCGAAGAATTTAAAGACAAAAGCAGCGCCGGCCAAAGCAATAAGAATCCGAACGAATTTACATTCCCGAACTACGGCTCGTTTATTTATTGGGTGACAAAAGGTTATGCTGTGCTCGACGATGCGTCATTTCCGATCGTTGGCGAAGGCACGACTGAACCCAACGATACTTTTATCATGCAACTCGTTGACGATGCGGCTGCCGCGATTGATGCCGTTGACAAACTCGGCTATATCAACCGGAAAAAAGTCGCGTGCGGCGGGCATTCTTACGGCGCATTTATGGTGGCGAATCTTTTGACGCATTCCAATTTGTTCGCATGCGGCATTGCCCGGAGTGGCGCGTATAACCGCACGCTGACGCCTTTCGGTTTCCAAAGCGAGCAGCGCAATTATTGGGAAGTTCCTGAAATTTACAACACAATGTCGCCATTTATGAACGCCGAAAAAATGAAAACGCCGATTTTGCTCGTCCATGGCGAAGCCGACAACAATCCGGGCACGTTCACGCTTCAAACCGAACGTTATTTCCAAGCGCTGAAAGGCCTTGGCGCGCCTGCCAGAATGGTGATCCTGCCAAAAGAATCGCACGGCTATGTTGCCAAGGAAAACATTTTCCATTTGCTTTGGGAACAGGATCGGTTTCTCGAGCGTTTTCTCAAAAACGACCAGCCTAAAACCGAACCAATCAAAAAACCTGAAATCAAAGGATAAAAAAAGCCCGCCTCGTGCGGGTTTTATTTTTTAAGTGCGAGGCAAACCATTGCGGTTTTTGGAAGCGCAGTAGGATGATCGAAATAAATTTTCCCGAACTGGCTGAGGGCTTCTATCCGATGGCTATCGCCTTTGAACCAACTGTTGATTACGGTGACCGAAAAGTTTGACTGTTTGACGACCGCCAGCTGATGCGGATAAACGAATTTATTTTCGGCGCGGAGCATTGCGGCAGGAATCTCGTTGACGTCGCCGAACAATGTCGCCACGTAACGCGTTCCGGGATTTTCGTAAATTGTCTTTGATTGTCCCGCCGCGACTATTTTGCCGTCTTTCATCACGAGCGTCTCATCTGAAAAAGACAATACGTCCACACTATCATGCGTGGCCATGATGCACGTAATGCCATTTTCCCGAAAATATTTAAATAATTTGCGCCGTAATGTATTCGCACGAAAAGTATCGATTTGGCTAAATGGTTCGTCAAGCAGCAAAACTTCGGGTTCAAGTGCCAGTACTTTCGCCAGCGCCGTTCGTTGCTGTTGGCCGCCGCTCAGGAATTGGGCTTTTATATCGGCGAATTCGGTCATTTCAACCATCGCCAGAAGTTCTGCGATGCGTTCGCTTTTTTTGTCCTTATAAACGTTCGATAGAAAGTTCCCGACATTTTCGGCGACTGTGATAAATGGCATCAAGCCGAAATCCTGCGCAAGGTATTTCATCGCGTCATGTCCCGGAATCAAATTGAACTTCGGGCCGAGCACCGGATTTTCATCCCAGCTAATCAAGCCTTCGTCCAAATCATGCAAGCCGTAAAGGAGTTTGAGCAGCGTGCTTTTTCCACAGCCGCTTTCGCCGATGACCGCAACTTGCTTTCCTTTCCCGATTGAAAAACTGATATTGTCAATCACAGTCTTGTCAGCATAGGCAAATGAGATATTGCTGGCTTTGAGCATTGGTAAAAGGTAAAAATTAAGGCGCGTCACGATGACACGCCTTGGTTGGTTTTATGACACCCGCAGATTATTTTCCGGCTTCGGCGTCCTTGATCATTTTTTCGTTTGCCGTAATCGCAAACTCTACACGGCGGTTTTGGCTTTTGCCCTCAGCGGTTTCGTTTGTGGCGATTGGGTCGGCCTCACCCATTC
>JAEWLD010000041.1 GCA_023393485.1 Bacteroidota bacterium | reverse complement strand
CCATATTCCGGTACACATCATGTCGTCGCACAAAATGCGTCAGGAAAGTTTGCTTAAAGGCGCGGTAAATTTTCTCGACAAACCGGTGGCTTACGAGCAGATTCCCGAAGTTTTTAGGCGAATTGAGCACTTCGTCAACCGCGATTCACAAAAAGTACTGATCATCGAAGACAACTCGAAGCACGCCGAAGCACTGTCATTTTTCCTTGATAAAAACAACATCAAGTCTGAAATCAACAGCGAAATTGCGGACAGCATCAAAACGCTCCAAAAAGATGGCGTCGACTGCGTGATCCTCGATATGGGCATTCCCGACAAACACGCATATGAAATCCTTGACAGCATGAAAAAAGATTCGGGGCTCGAAAATATTCCGGTAATCGTGTTCACGGGGAAAAGCCTGTCGATGAACGAAGAAATGAAAATAAAAAAATACGCAGATTCGATCGTGGTCAAAACCGCGCATTCCTACCAGCGGATGCTTGATGAAGTCTCGTTGTTCCTGCATATCGTCGAGGACAAAAAATCCCACGGCAGGCGCGACGGAAAAAAAACGCAGCTTGACAACGTACTCAGGAACAAAACCGTTTTGGTAGTCGATGACGATGTGCGAAACATCTACTCGCTGACCAAAGCGCTCGAATTGCTGCAAATGAAAGTCATCACCGCAATTGACGGCGCCGAAGCGTTAAAAGCGCTCGATGAGAATCCTGAAACCGACGTCGTCCTGCTCGATATGATGATGCCGAATCTCGACGGCTATGAAACGGCGCGGCGCATACGCGAGAACAAAAAATTCAAAAAGCTGCCGGTGATTGCCGTGACGGCGAAAGCAATGACCGGCGATCGGGAAAAATGCATCAACGCCGGCGCATCTGATTACATTACCAAACCTGTAGACGTCGACCAGTTGTTATCATTGCTCCGCGTCTGGCTTTATGAAGGCAAACCATGAAAAAACGTGTCCTGATTATCGACGATGACAGCCGAAACATTTTTGCATTGGCCGCTACGCTGCGCGCCCGAGGATTTGAGACAGATTCGCGAATGAGCGCGCCCGACGCGATTGCACTGCTCGAATCCGATGTGCCACTCCACGCGGTATTGATTGACATGATGATGCCTGAAATGGACGGTTATGAGGCGATTCCGCTGATAAAACAAATCCCGTCACGAGCTGACATTCCCGTCATTGCGGTGACCGCGCAGGCTATGGTCGGCGACCGCGAGAAGTGCCTCGCTGCCGGCGCCGACGGTTACCTGTCAAAACCGATTGACGTTGACCAATTGTTTGAACTGCTGAACCGTTTAAAATGATCAATGACCAACAGCTTGATGTCTTGATTTCAGAGGTTTTTGACCATTACGGTTATGACTTCGGCGGTTATTCGCGCGCGTCGTTCAGGCGGCGTATCGACAGGATCTACCAGCTCGACGGCTTTTCGCACTTCGGGGAATTCCTGGCCAAAGTAACCAGTGACGCCGACTATTTCACGCGGCTGGTTGAGGAAATCACGGTCAATGTCACCGAAATGTTCCGCGACCCGGCATTTTACAAAGTCTTGCGCGAGGAAATCCTGCCGTCGCTCACAAGCAAGCCTTTCATCAGGATTTGGCATGCCGGCTGTTCAACCGGACAGGAAGTCTATTCAATGGCGATTCTTCTGAGTGAACTAAACCTGCTTGGCAAAGCGATCATCTACGCCACTGACATCAATCACGCGGTACTCGACACGGCGAAAAAAGGACTATTCCCGCTGCGCCTGATGAAGGACTATGCAGAAAACTACCGCGATTCGGGTGGCAAAAAAGATTTTTCGGGTTATTATACCGCCAATTACGGTCTGGCGAAATTCGATGAAAACCTTTCGAAGAAAATGGTATTTTCACAGCACAGCCTGGTTTCTGACCGGTCATTCAACGAATTCGACCTGATTTTATGCCGCAACGTGCTGATTTATTTTGACAAGGATTTGCAGGACCGCGCGCTGCAGCTCTTCGACGACAGTCTTGCGCGTTTGGGCTATCTCGCGCTCGGCACCAAGGAAACACTGAAATATACATCGGTACAGAAAAATTACCAGCAATTGCGAAAAGACAAAATATGGAAGAAAATCAGCTGAAACCGTTGCGAAAAGTCGTCGTTATCGGCGGGTCGGCCGGCAGCCTCGAGGTTTTGCTCAATGTCCTTCCAAAGCTTGAAGACATTGGATCGGTCGGGATTGTCATTGTGCTGCATCGGCGAAATTCGGACGATAATATCCTTGAAGAACTGCTTCGGATGAAAAGCGGTTTGCCGATAAAGGAAATCGAAGATAAGACGAAGTTAAAGCCGAATCGCATCCATGTTGCGCCGTCGGATTACCATTTGCTTTTTGAGACCGATTTTACGTTGTCGCTCGATATTTCGGAAAAAGTCAACTATAGCAGGCCGAGCAGCGACATTGCATTCGAATCTGCCGCCGAAACATTTGGCCAAAACCTCGTCGCAATTTTGCTCTCAGGCGCCAACGCCGACGGAAGCAACGGCCTGATTGCCGTAAATAATGCCGGTGGGACAAGCATCGTACAATTGCCTGAAACCGCTGAAGTGCCGTTTATGCCTGAACATGCGCTTGAGGTTGCGTCGCCGCGTCTTGTTTTGAAGCCTTCGGAGATGACGTCGTTTATCAATAACCTTCGCGACTGACCGAGCCCGGAATCATTTTTTCGAGCGTCAAAATATCACGGAAACACTTATACAATACCACAAACCCAACGACGCCGAAACTGCAATCAATCAATTGCCAGAAAAATGGAATGCCGCGGACACCGCCTGCAATAAACGCCAGCGGGAAAACCATCGCGCAGGCAATCATCCCGAATTGAATAACCCAAATGTTGCGCACCGGATCTTTGAGCGGGCCGATAAATGCAACCGCGATGACAATGTGCGCAAACGCCAGCCAATCTGTGCCGTAACTCAGGTACGGATAATGGTCGTTGGTGTTTCTGACGGCAAGATAAACGGTGTGGATCCATTCTTTGAGCTGTTGCGGCGCTTGTGAAAAATTGGCGCTGACAAGCTGCAATTCTGTTTCGATCGGGAAAGCGGTCAGCCCGCTTAGCAGCAATGCGACGATGAAGAAAATGAGCTGGTTCCTGATTCGCCTTTTTAATTGTGATTGGTTTGATTTCATGATGGCATGGGTTATCTGCCGGATATGTTGAGGGCTTTGATTTGGTTTTTGTATTTCGGCGGCAGTATCATGTCTTTTAGCAAGCCGTCCGCGTGGATGAGCCGGCTCGATTTGTAAAGGGCGATCAGCCGCTTGACGAATGACGTTTTTTGCCGCGAAAGATCTTGCTTTACTTCAACCGGCGCAATCAATATCTGCACTTCGCGCAAAATCTGGTAACGGACAAATCCGAGATGCTTGCGGTATTGCCTGAATAAATCTTCGGTATAATGGCTGCGCTCGAGGTTTTCGCGCAAATGTTCAAGGCGCATCTTTTGCCAGTCGGTAAAGTTATCGGGCAAGCCTTTCAGGCCCATTCGCGTACCGACGCGGTTAAAGACATCGAACACTTCCGCTTTCTCGGTTTGCGTGAGTTTGCGTTCGAGCACTTCAAAAGACCTAATCGAATAGTCGATCAGCATAAACAAAACATCGCGATACGCCCAATCGGGAATGCGCATGCCGCGTTTGGCCTCGACGTTTGAATGGATTGCGGCCATCGCATCGATTGATTTTTCGGCCGCAGTCTTTTCAGCAAAAACAATCATACGCGCATAGCCGACCGTCGAAAAAAGCCTGCCCAACGGATCGGCGGGAAGTTTTCCCGTAAAGTAAAGCCAGTCAACGGCTTTATTGAGCGCGAATTCAGCCGAAGCGCCGGCGAATATAAAAAGGATCGTATCGGCATTTCCCCATATCTGGCGGACTATCGAGTTTTCGGCGGTAAAATATTCAGGTTTCATTTTTTCTTTTTTATTGCTTTTTTGTAAGCGTCGAGACATTCGTCATAAGGCTTGCCTTGCCTGTGGATGCAATTGCAGAAATCACTGCAGGCTTCTGGATTTTCAGCATCGTCGCACTGCGTTTGGCAATCGCTTAGCGTGTTGTGCGGCTTGACGGTATACGCATTGAAGCCTGCAATCGCCACCAATACCATTGTCGCCAAAACGCCAGCGAAAAACAAAATCGGAAATTTCTTATCGGGCATCTCGCCGGACGTATTGCGGCGGTTGAAAATATACTTGAGCTTGTCATAATCCCAACACAGCAAATACAAATTGGCCAAAACCATCAGTGGCGAGGTCAACATCGATCCATCAAAACAAACCGACAATGAAAGGATGCAGATATTGAGTATGATCGGAAAATAAATCAGCGCACCGAGTGTGGCCGTCCGCGGTATCAATAATAAAATTGCCGCCGTGACCTGGGCCAGCCCAATGAACGTATAATAATAGCCGGTCAGGTGCAGCGCCTCGAGATAATGCCCCATCGGATGGTTAACCGATAATGCGGTAAACCGCTCGCCAAGGATTTTCACAAAGCCCGAAGGTAAAAAGCCGAGCGCCAATGCCACACGACAACAGACAGTGAAAATGCGCATCCACCAATTTTGCTTTGACCGGGCATAAATGACGCTGAAGTGTAAGGCCATCATCTCAATTCCACATGGTGCCGTCAAGCCCTAAGATGATGCCCATCCACAACCCGATAAACCCAATGACGATACTTGCGATGACCGTCAAAATCCTATTCCAGCCGCGCTGCGAGCCGACGTGATTTAAAAAATAAAAGACCGCCCCGGCCGTCGCGCCCGCCATTGGTGTGACGACCAGCGGCCTTACGCGCCAGAATTCGCCCCATTCGGGTTTTGGATTGTCTGCTCCAAATACAAAAAGTGAAATCGCGGCAAACCCTACCAAGGCGCCGAAAATCATGTGTTTTGCCAGCGATGTCTTATCAATTGGGCGTGCGGTAAAATTTTGTTGATTGCTCATAATGAAATATTGAATTTGGTTTATTAAAAGTACTTTGAATTACAAAGTTATTTAATCCAGGCAGTTATCCAAATATTTCGACACATTTTAACATCATAAAATCTAAAAAAAATCAGAATACCACGCGAATCGCGAGGTTTGGCGTACGCGCAAGCGAATGCGTGTCTATCCGGTCAATAGTCTGGCCGTCATCGTCTGCGCTGAAATATCGGTTGACGACATTGTTGGTATTGAGCAGGTTGATTACCGAAGCGCTGATGTGAAGTGTGGCTTCTTTCCCAATCGTCCATTGGCGTGAGGCCGAAAAGTTCAGTACAAAAAAGTCCGGA
>JAEWLD010000009.1 GCA_023393485.1 Bacteroidota bacterium | reverse complement strand
CTTTAACTGTATCGTATATGACACGAAAACCGCCCAAACCAAGCTCAGCGCGACCAAAATGCCTTCGAACTTGAATCTCGCCGTAAACCTGTTCAAACCCTCGACATTCATGGCCTATCCAACAATTTTTTCCGTTGCAGGAATTTGGCGAGCAGAATCAATATGAACGGATAAGTTACAATATGGAATCGGTCGCCCTGGGCACACGACACGCCCGAAAGCAAAATGATGTATAAAATATAAACCGCCATCAGGAAATACAGTGGTTCTTTCCGGTAGGCCGCAAAAAAATAAAAAACCGCGAGCGCAAACCCAACAATGGTCAAAACGCGGTTCTGCCACTTCGAGATCGAAAATAATTCAGCGCCCAGAAAAATGTGGTCATCGACTTTTTTGCAATTCATCAGCGCCGTCGTGCCTGATTTGGCGTTGTCATATAAATCGATGAAATAAGCCTTGATTAAATTTCCGGTGTTTTCAGTTAGCTGATATTTGAAGTCTGCGGCGGCGAGTTTTTTCTGTTCGGGCGTCGGCAAAAGATACATCGCCAGACCGCGCGGATTGCCGCGTTGGACGAACTCGGTGCCGTTTTTAAGCGCTTCGGCACGGCAGCTCAAATAGCCGTAATAGGTAATCGCATCGATATAACTCACCGTAAAATTCCCGAACTGGTATTTGAGTCCCGCGCATTGTACGGCTACAAGCATCAAGCTTCCGTAAATGAAAAAGGCAAACTTTGACTTGAAATTTCGGATGAGTTCGCGAATGAAAAACAAACAGAGCACTATCGCAAGCAATTGCGATCCGGGCCTGATGAGCATTGCCAATATGAAAATTGACAAGGCGATCGACAGCCATTTGAACGCTTTGGTTTTGTAGTATTTCGACAGGCAATAAAATCCAGAAAGAATAAAAAACAGGTAAATATTTTCGGTCAGCAAATGAAAAATGTACGATATGTTGCCGAGGGTCGAAAAAAACAGCAACGTCAACCAGAAAGCTGTTTTCGGCCTTACGAATTCACGCAGCAATTCAAACATTAAAATGCCCGAAGCCAGCCAACATAAGACATTGACGTAAAAACTGAGTTCATAAATGGCCGAATCACCAAACCCGAAAATATACGGAATGCCGTTTATGGCCGCCATCAAAATAGGCCGGTACTGATGCCCGCGATGAAAAACATAGAGATTTTTTGCCGATTCCAGATAACTCATCGAATCATAGTAAATTATTCCCTGACTGGCCATTTGCGACACAAAGCCAAAAACGAGCAGCCAGCCCACTCCAATACAGATCAGCAACAAGTGGAATTTGTACCGCCTGAAAAATATTTCGTTCATTGATTCAATATTTTTTCGATTGCTAAAGCGTTTTTCCTGTCGTCGAGAATTTCGGTCAATACCTTTTCCCGCCTGGCTGAATCGTCGAATGGCCGCGTTTTCAACGAATTGACTGCATCGATGAAATCGCTTTCGGATTCAGCCATCGTGCACAAATCAAGAAGTTTTGCATCATCAACTACATTTTTGTTGATTACACAGAAGCGACTCCTGAACAACGAATTCACCGCCTTGAGTTTCGTCCCCGATTCCTGGAAAGACAACAAAACGTTGATGTGCGCATCTTCAAGCAATCGCGTGAGATGATCCGGCTCGTCATTTTTGATTTCGACATAGGAAATGTTCGAATGTCCGGCAATCAATTTATCCACGAATTTGCCATGTCCGCCGGATGCAATCACAAACGGATAATCGGGAATCTTCCTAAAAACATTGACGAGGAATTTTACAGCCCGCCGGTTGTCGGGCAGTCGCAGGTCGCCGTGATAAATTGCGTATTTACCGAACCCCGAAAGTTGCGCGACGTGTCCATTGCCGTGAAAAACCGGAACAAAATGTACATTCCTGTTGTACTGGCGCGCCGCTTTCTCTTCGTAATGCGACAACGCCAGCACGGCATTGTAACGTTTGAGATCGCGCTGATAGAATTTGTATTTTACGAATTCCGAAAAATAAGCAGCTTTTTTGAGCCAATTGGTTTCGCTCCGCGCCTGGCCAAGAAAATAATTCGCTTCGAGATTGTGGAGCCGAAGCAGCAATTTCCGCCCCGAGAGATCGTGTTTTTTGGTTAGAAAGCTCGTTTGCTGGCCTTCGAAAAGAATCGGCGCATCAATCTTTACGATATTTGCGTACAATTCTTTTCGGTAGCGCGAATACACGGCAAAAGGATAAATCGACAGCATTTTATAGCCGCTTTGCTTCTTTTTCCGACGGTAAAAGTGCACTTCTTTGGCGTATTGCTCAAGCTGCTTGTCAGGCCGAATCTTGCCGTCGACAAAACAATGCAGGTAAATCTCAAAGCCAAGCCCGTGCAAAGCCTTCAACTTATAAAATACATCAATGACGCCGCCATAAACCGGCGGATAAGGATTGTCAAAGCTGACGATGTGGAGCGGCTTTTTGCGCATGTGCCAAAAATAGCACTGATTATGGGAAAATAAAGTATTTTTGGGAAAATTCTGTATCATGCTGGCAGGCCTGAAAAACCTATTGAAGAAATATTTTTACGCTTTTATGGTACGCGATAGGCTGTCGCCGGCAGTTCAGATCGCCCAGCTCAGGCAGTTCCAACACTATCAGGAATGTAAACGCAACGGCACGCTTCCCGATTTCAACGATACGGGTTTCAAGGTCTTTTCACAGTTTGAGGAAGACGGCAAGCTGCTTTATATTTTTTCGACGATCGGATTGGGCGGCAAAACCTTCGTCGATCTTGGTTCGCATGACGGCATCAACAGCAATTGCGCGAATCTTGTCATCCATTTCGGGTGGCGCGGACTTTTTGTTGACGGCGACAAAACGGTCATCGGGCGCGGCAAAAGATTTTATAAAAAACATCCCGATGCCTGGAGTTTCAAACCGCATTTCCTTTGGTCATTCATCACTGCGGAGAATGTCAACTCGATTGTCAAACCTTATTTTTCGGGCGAAATCGATTTGTTGTCAATTGACATCGACGGCAACGATTACTGGATTTGGAAAGCGCTCGATGTCGTGCAGCCGCGCGTCGTGGTCATTGAAAGCCAGGTCGCCTTCGGCAGCGAAGACATCGTCATGCCGTACCGGCCTGATTTTGCCGCCGACGTCACCTCGGAAAATCACTATGGCGCATCGACAGCTGCGCTCACGAGGCTGGCGCGCGAAAAAGGCTATCGGCTCGTCGGGGCAAACCAGTACGGAAACAATCTGTTCTTCGTCCGCAGTGGCATCGGTGAAAAAGAATTGCCCGAAATCAATTTCGAATCAACACTTACCCATCCGTGGGCGACCGAAAAATTCTTCGATCAGTCGGTTTTGCAAAAACTAAGATCTAACTGATGCCTTTTTTTTCCGTCATAATCCCGCTTTACAACAAGGAAAAGTTTGTCGAGAAAACACTTCGAAGCGTGTTGTCGCAGACCTTTGACGATTATGAACTCATTGTAATCGACGATTGCTCTACAGATAAAAGTCTTGATGCGGTCAAGGGTTTGAATGACCGACGAATCAAATTGATCAGCCACGAAAAAAACCAAGGTTTGTCTGCCGCGCGAAATACAGGAATCAGAAATGCGTCGTCAGATTGCATCGCCTTTATTGACGCCGACGATACATGGGAACCGTTTTTCCTCGAAAAAATGGCAGAGCTTGTCGACAAATTCCCCGACGCAGGAATGTATGCATCAGGTTACGAGGAAAAATATCCCAACGGCCGCGCGCTGGAAGTCCATAAAAACCTAGATTTTGCGACAGGCGAAATGAATATCGTCGCCGATTTCTTCAAGGCCAACGCGCATCAGCCGATTTTTTGTTACAGTTCTGCGGCCATCCGTCGCGAAGTATTTGAAAAAGCTGGCTATTTTGACGAGAAAATAACGTACGGCGAGGACATCGATTTTAATATCCGCGCAGGCCAGCAGTTTAAACTTGCCTATTACAACGCTGTTTGCGCCGCGTACATCATGGATTCCGAAAACCAGATCACGCGTTCGTCGCCGGGCAATAAAGTCATCACCGATTTTGCGAAATATGAAGCGGACGCAAAGCAAAATCCGGCGCTTAAAAAATTCCTTGATTTTAACCGCTATATAGTCGCGATGGAATTCAAACTCAGCGGATTCAACGATCAATTCAAAAACCTGGTTTCTGAAATAAATTCAGAAAACCTCACCAATCGCCAGAAATTCCTGATTGACGCACCGGTCCCGATCGTCCGCCTGCTCCGAAAAATAAAAAGTGCTTTCCTTAAAAAAGGCATACGGCTTACGACATTTAAGCGTTGACGCCGGCGAGATAATCGTCAAAGTTGCGGATATAATCGTCTTCCTCAAAAACGTCGGAAGCCAAAACCAGGCAAACCGCGCCCGAAGAAAAATTTTCAAGCTCGCGCCACATATTTCGCGGAATCACCAAACCTTTGTCGGGTTTGTTGAGCGTAACTGTTTTTGAATCCACGCCGTTTTTGAGTATCACGTCAAAGCTTCCCGAAAGCGCAACCAAAAGTTCGATTTGCTCTTTGTGCGCATGGCCGCCGCGGCGTGCCGTACTCGGAATGTCGTAGAGATAGTAAACCCATTTGACTTCAAACGGGATGGTGTTTTTTTCGACAACGGCAATGTTGCCGCGATAGTCTTCGATTTTAGGGATGTCGATAAGGGCAATGTCCATGTGGCTAACTTACGTCAATTTTTAGGAACTCGAGCCACTGTTTCCCGATAATTTCGAGCGCGAATGCATCGGCACCTGACTTTGCACCTGCCAAACAGCGCAGATACAATTCGTTATCAGTAACCATTCGGTTCATGGCTTGGGTCAGTTTTTCAAAATCCTGATCGTCAACGAGAAGGCCGTTATTTTCATGATCGATCATCTCGGCCGGGCCGGTCATGCAATCAAATGAAACCACTGGCTTGCCGCTGGCAAAACTCTCCAGAATGACAGTCGGCAATCCTTCGCGTTTACTTGAAAGCACGAAAAATTCGGCGTTTTTCATATACGGAAACGGATTGGCAACGCGGCCTTTGAAGATGATTTTTTCTTCAAAGGCCGAACGCATCGCGAGCTTTTTGAGCGTCGGAAGATTGGCGCCGTCGCCGAGAATCATCAGTTTTATGCCGTTTTCGGGCAATTTTGATCGGCTGTATGCATTGATTAATTTGTCGAATTGCTTGACGTTGTCTTTCATCCGTCCGGCCGCCAGAACGTATTTGCCATCGGTCGGGACAAAGGCGTTGGCGGCTTTCGCGACTGATGCAATGTCTATCGGATTGTGCATTACAGAGACATTCCGCAAATCGTAATCGCGCGCGATCATTGTCGCGATGGCTTCAGAAACCGCAACAACGCCGTACGCACTTTTGTAAACTAGATTGGCAAGTTTCTTCTGCTTAGGGAAATACAAATCGGTCATAGCGCTGTGCACGGTATAGACAGTCGGCGCATCGTATAGCAGACGCGAAATAATGAATTCCTGTAAAAACGAAATGCGCACGCGGAAATCGATGATGTAATCGAACTTGTGCTTTCGCAAATACTTTCGCAAAACATTAAATCGTCCAAGTTTGTTGATCGGGCCGTTGCTGGCGTTTTTAAGCTTGCCGAGGTTGAGCAGCTCACCCGAGTAGTCGTAATCAACCTCATCGACCACAATCACGGTATGGACTCCAATGCCTTTCGCTGCAAAGAACTGGGTCAAAAGCGCCATTGCCCTTTCGGCGCCGCCGCTTGCGAGGCTTTCTCCAATAAGACAGATTTTAGCGGTTGGCGCGTTCAAGTTTTAATTTCCTATTTTAGCCAAAAATAAAAATAATCCTGGTCACGTGAGGATATTATTTATCGGGGAATACAGCCGGCTGCACAATTCGCTCAAGGAAGCGCTCGTCAAAATGGGTCATGAAGTGAAGATTGTCGGCAATGGCGACGGCTTCAAAGGTTATCCCGTGGACTATAATATCGATCCCAAATGGAGCAAATCTTCACTGCTCAACCCTATCCGCCAGGTCATTTACCGGATTTTCAAATACGATTTTGCACGGCTTGAAACCGGCATCAGGTTTTACTTCCTTTTGCCCGAACTCAAAGGTTACGACGTTGTTCAATTGGTCTCAGAAACGCCAATCCAAACGCATTTAGGGTTTGAGTTTGCCCTATTGAAAAGGCTTCGCGCGCTCAATCGGAAAATGTTTGCGCTTTGTTCGGGAACCGACGTTGTGTTTATGCAGGCGGTCGTCGAAAAAAAATACCGTTATTCATTGTTCGATGCTTTTTTGAATGACCCGGCGACCATCGATGAATACCGTCACGTCCTGCCGCATCTTACGCCAAGTTATAAAAAACACCATCTGAAAATGCGCGGCATCATTAACGGAATGATCGCCACCGATGTCGATTATGCAATCGCACTCGAAGGCAAGCCAAAATACCTCGGCATGATTCCAAACCCGGTCAATACTGATACGATTATCTTCAAGCCGATGGACATCAGCGGGAAAATCAGGATTTTTCACGGCATCAATCGCTGGAATTATCATAAGAAAGGCAATGCGTATTTTGAAAAAGCGCTTGAGATAATCAACAAAAAGTACGGCGACCGCGTTTCAATCACGACGGCCGAAAACATGCCGTACGCTGAATACATCAACGCTTACGACGCCGCGCATATCGTGCTTGACCAGGTCAATGCCTATGACCAGGGTTACAACGCGCTCGAGGCGATGGCCAAGGGAAAAGTCGCTTTTACGGGCGCAGAAACCGAATTCATGGCGCATTACGGTCTGAGCGAACGCGTCGCGGTCAATGCC
>JAEWLD010000227.1 GCA_023393485.1 Bacteroidota bacterium | reverse complement strand
CTTGTAAAGTTACCCAAAGCGAATGAAATATTCCCGCCGGCCGTATGTAAAGTGAGATACCCGATGTCGGGCGTTTTGTGCCAGAACAGTTGCGATGTCGTTATGGCCTGGATTTTTGCAGGTTCGACGATCTCATTTGAAATATCCCACGCGCCGCTTTGCTTGATGATGAACCTATCGCCGACAAATAACCTGTAATTCCGAAATCCGAATACAAGCACAAGCAAAACCAAAGCTGCATACATCCAGGCCACAAATGCATATTCATACAAAATTTGCTGCGCCTGTGAAGCGACAATGAAAAATACTATTAAAGGCAATACGATCGACAAAAAAATCGAAAAAACGAGTTTTCGCCAATTCGGTTTGAGCATTACGCCTTTTTCAGGCACAACGCCGTAAAGCAATTTCAGCAACGCATCGCGCTCATTGTCGTCAACGCCCGGAATGTCAATATGTTGGTTTTTCATTTCCTCCTGGCCGTTGGTCGCCTGGCGGATGCGTATGCCAAGAATATTCATTTTCTTTTGGAAATAGTTGCGCGTCGTAGCAATAATCTGGACTTTTTCCGGCTTGATGATCGTGCTTTTTGTATTGATAAGCCCGAATGTCAACATTAAAGAGCCGCGTTGCCGCGAGATTCGGTAGCCGAAATAACGGATGACCGTCCGAAGCAGATTGATGACCAAAATCAAAACGACGATCACGCCAAAAAGCATCGCGATCGTAGTGGCAGCGATCCGGTCAGGCACATAGCGGCCTATTTTTTCAGTATCGATGACATTGCCTTCAAAAAGATGGCGCAGGTTGTCATAAACCGTGACGATGAAAACAAAAATCAGCCAAAAGGTCTTGATATAATTTGAAGTGATGCCGACTTTTATCAGGCTCGGAAGACTGATGTGCATGAATGGCTTTTCTTCCGCAGCCGGGACGATATTTTCGGTGATTTGAACTTCACGCCTCGCTTTTCCGGTATTTTCAAGCAGTCTCGTTTTAAGTGCGAGTGCCAGCCAGTGCGGAACAGCGCGGATTTTGGCCTCTTCGGCCTGACTGCCCGCCGTGTCGATTTCAAGCCCATGGACGCCGATGATTCGCTGGATCAGTGATTGCGTAATATTGACCTGCTGGATTTTATCGAGCGCGATGACCGTCAGCGATTTGTTGAACACGCCTTCGTTGATGATGAACTCCTCATTTTCACTGTCGAGCCTAAAAGTAAAATTCCGCCAACGAAAAAATGCGGCGATGGCCATCACGATAAAAAACAGTGCGAATGTCCCGAGCGTAACGATGTTTCGATTAAAAATGTAGAGCACTAAAAGCGGAAAAAACGCGCGCACGAAATGACGCGCCGAATCAGCAAACATCACCAAAATGCCAACGGCCGATTGTCTTTGCGGCTTGCTGAAATCCTTGTTCATTACAATTGCTTTTGGATTTTGCCCATCAGTAATTGCTTGATGTCCTGGGCTTGCGCTTTGGCGATTCCCGGAATCTCAATGTCGCTTTCCTTGCCGCCGGCAGTAAAGACCTCAATTTTGGCAAGCCCGAAAATCCTTGAAATCAATCCTTCGTGCATCGCAACGTGCTGCACGCGATTGTATGGAATGACGATGGTCGATGTGGCGATGATGCCGCTTTTGAACAACACATCGTGCATGCGGAAGGCGAATCCTTTTTTTACAAAGCCGATTCTGCCAAAAATGACAGTCAAAACCAGCATTATCAGATAACCACCGATAATATAACCTGTATAGCCGCGGAATTCATCCACCAAAAATATAAGCGCAATAATCGCGATGCCGACAATGCCGTAGAAAATCGCATAGCCGATCAGCATGACTTTCCAGTAATCCGGCTGCAACGGCGTAAACGTCACCGTTTCAAAGCGCGGCAATTGGGTTGTGTCTATGGTGTCGTTGGTGAAACTCATTTTTTTAATTGACAATTGATAATTGACAATTTATAATTATTCGACGTGACGAATGAGCACGCATTGTTTGAAATATACGCAAATATTGATAATCGATAAAGCCCGGGTGCGGAATAACACTTTGTCAATTGTCAATTATCAACTATCAATTGTTACGGAATCCACTTTTTCTCAAAATTCGGCTTCCGCTTCTCAATAAAAGCATTTCGGCCTTCAACGGCTTCATCGGTCATGTAGGCAAGCCGCGTGGCTTCGCCGGCAAAAACCTGCTGGCCGACCATGCCGTCATCGGTGAGATTCATCGCAAACTTGAGCATTTTAATTGAAATCGGCGACTTGGCGAGGATTTCCTGCGCCCATTCATAAGCCGTGGTTTCGAGCTCGTCGTGTGGAATCACGGCATTTACCATTCCCATTTCAAGAGCTTCCTGCGCCGAATAATTTCGGCCGAGGAAAAAGATTTCGCGCGCTTTTTTCTGCCCGACCATTTTAGCCAGATACGCCGAACCATAACCGCCGTCAAAACTCGTCACATCGGCATCCGTCTGTTTAAAAATTGCGTGTTCTTTACTGGCGAGTGTCAAGTCACAGACAACGTGAAGGCTGTGCCCGCCGCCGACCGCCCATCCGGGAACGACCGCAATGACAGCCTTTGGCATAAACCTTATCAACCGCTGGACTTCGAGAATGTTCAACCTGTGCATGCCGTCGTCGCCAACGTAACCTTGATAACCGCGCGCTTTCTGGTCGCCGCCGCTGCAAAAAGCGTAAACGCCGTCTTTTGGCGACGGTCCTTCGCCAGACAGCAAAATGACACCGATTGAAGTGTCTTCCTGCGCGTCGTAAAACGCCTGATACAATTCGGCCGTCGTTTTTGGCCGGAACGCATTGCGCACTTCGGGCCTGTTGAAGGCGATGCGCGCCACGCCGTTGCATTTTTTATATGTGATATCTTCGAATTCCCTTGCGGTAACCCAGTTAATTTCCGGCATATTGGTCTTACTTTTCCGTAAAAATAATACATTTACGGTTCTTATAAACAAAATGAAATGAAAAGGATTTTGATTCTCTCCGCGGTACTTCTGGCCGCAATTTCTGGGCATTCCCAAAAATATGAATTCCAAACTGTTACCGACATTTCGTGCACTCCGGTAATTTCGCAAGGGCAAACCGGAACGTGCTGGAGTTTTTCGACTACATCGTTTCTGGAGGCCGAAATCATCCGCACAACCGGAAAAAAAATCGACTTGTCCGAAATGTACAACGTTCGTCACACTTATCCGAAAAAGGCGTGGAACTATATCATGCGCCAAGGCCATGCCCAGTTCGGCGAAGGCGGCCTGAATCACGATGTAATCAACAGTGCCAGGGAATTCGGCATCGTTCCGCTTGAGGCTTATCCGGGTCTGGCCAACGGGCAAACTACTTTTAACCACGCAAAAATGGTCGGCGAACTTGAAACGCTGGTCAAGGCAAATGCCGACGGATCAAAAAAGCCGGACCCCAACTGGCAGAAGCAAGTCAACGAGATTCTCGATGCGAATATGGGCAAGGATGTTACGGAATTTACCTTCGAAGGCAAAACTTACACACCGCAATCATTCCTTAAAATGACTGGAATCAAACCCGAAGATTATGTGACGATTACCTCTTTCAGCCACCGGCCGTTTTATACGACTTTCATTCTCGATATTCCCGATAATTTTGCCTATGGGACATTTTACAACGTGCCGCTCGATGAGTTCGTGACAGTCGTTGACAATGCGCTTGCCGAAGGTTATACCGTTGCACTCGACGCCGATGTCAGCGAGAAGACATTTTCAGCCAAAACGGGTGTTGCCGTAATCCCTGAAAACGACACAGACGCCAAAACCATCCTGACCGAAATCAAGCCTGAAAAAAAAATCACACATGAGTTTCGTCAGGCCGAGTTTGAAAATTTCAACACAACCGACGACCATTTGATGCACATCGTAGGCAAAATGAAAGACCAGAAAGGCAATGTTTATTACAAAGTCAAGAATTCGTGGGGCAGCGGACCTGGCATCAGCAACGGCGGATTTATCTATATGAGCGTGCCGTATTTGCGATTGAAAGCGATTTCGGTGATGGTGAATAAGAATGGGATTGATTCGGCGGTCCGGAAAAAACTTGGGATCAATTGATAATTTAAGGCCGCTTTGAACCGGCGCACCTTTTATCAGGCATACCCAATTGTCAATTGTCAATTATCAATTATCAATTATCAATTAAAAAAATCCCACCGTCCCTAAATTCAATCTTCTTCTCCTTATATAACAGACCAACTGCTTTCTTAAAAGTTTTCTTGCTCATTTTCAAGACTGATTTGATGTCTTCCGGGTGCGAATCGTCATTTAACCGTAGAAATCCGCGATTGGCCTGCAATTCTTCGAGGATTTTCTGTGCGCTCGGTTCTACATGTTCATAACCAGGCTGTTTGAGGCTGATGTCAAGTTTGTTGTCAGGGCGAATGTTTTTGACATAACCGACCATTCTGTCGCCAGGCTTGAGCGAATCGTCATAAACCTCATTTTTGTAAAGCAATCCTTTGTAACGCTCATTGACGATGACGTTGATTCCGGCTTCGGTGATGTGTGAAATGATTAAATCGACTTCATCGCCTTGATTGACCTTGAGGTCGTCATTGCTGAGAAACTGGTTGGTTTTGCTCGATGCGACAAGCCTTCCGGTTTTTTCATCGAGATAGAGATAAACCAGATATCGCTTGCCTTTCTCCATCTTACGCGCTTGCTCCCGAAACGGAACGAATAAGTCCTTTTCCAAACCCCAACCCAGAAACGCACCCAAATCATTGGTATGGCTCACCCGGAGAAGCGCAAATTCATTGATATAAATGAACGGTTCCAAAGTCGTCGCAACCGGCCGCTGTTCGTGATCGAGATAGACAAAAACCGTGACTTCCTGCCCGATTTCAAACTGGCGCGGAATATATTTGTTGGGCAAAAGCACTTCTTCGCCTTCGACGTCTGTCCCAAGATAAAGCCCGTGTTGGGTTTGGCGAATGATTTTAAGCGTATTGTCGGTACCGATATGTATCATGTGGAATAAAACGCAAAGTTAAGCTATTGCAACGCTGAAAAGTAATTTTTGAGCACTTTGTCATTTTCTTTTTCGGGTGTGAAAATTTCAAGGACGCACGGCTTGCTGTTTTCTGCGTAAAAATGCTTTTGTGCGGCTTCAAGCGACTGTTCGTCCTTTGCCGTGATATATTCAAAGCCGTACATCTTTGCCAAATGCTCGGCCGTCAGGTTGTGCGACGTTTCAAAATAAGTGTTGAAAGTCTGATTTTCCTGATGCCCTGGCAAAATCCTGAAGATGCCGCCGCCGCCATTATTGACGAGAATAACCTTGAAATCGCGCGGGATGTAATTGTTCCAAAGCGCGTTGCTGTCATAAAAAAAGCCGACATCACCGGTAATCAATATCGTGGGTTTGTCCTTACCGACCGCAGCACCGATGGCCGTTGACGTGCTGCCGTCAATGCCGCTTGTCCCGCGATTGCAGAACACTTCAATCGTCGGGTCGATGTCAAATAATTGCGCATAGCGAATTGCCGCGCTGTTGCTCACGTGCAGCTGGATGTCTTTCGGCAGGTTTGCGATGATCTTTCCGTAGACGAAAAAATCACAGTACGGCGCCGACGCGGCGAATTTGTCGTGTTTTGTGCGTCGTTCCAAAGCCACAGCCGAACCCCGCGCCTTGTAATTCGAATCGATTTCTTTGTTAAAAGGCAGCAACAGCTGGAAAAATTCACTTGGCGTCACTTCAAAATGCCTGGTCAGCGCGCCATAAGTGTCGTAAGCGCGCAATGGGTCGATATGCCAATGGTGCTCAGGCTTGTATTTTCTCAGAAACGCCTTTATTCTTTTCGAGACGACCATGCCGCCAAAAGTGACCAGGATTTCGGGATTGAAAGCCCTGAAATCATTATCGGAAAACGGCGTGATGATCCGGTCTATATTGCTTAAAA
>JAEWLD010000148.1 GCA_023393485.1 Bacteroidota bacterium | reverse complement strand
CGATTTTTTCGACAAGGAATGCATCGGCTGTCCGGAAAACCGAACCGATATTGTGGCCGCTGCGCACATCATCGAGTACAATAATCAAAGGCGTTTTGTCTGCTTGCCGAAAATCATCGACCGACTTTCGCTCAAGTTCGCTATTTGCAAGTTTTCTCATAAAAGGATAAAAAAAAGCTCCCGGGTTTTCCGGAAGCTTTTATCATGATTTCATGTTGATTAGCTCTTAGTTGGCTGCGCCGGAGTTTCTTCTGGCAAAACATTTCCTTTGATGGTCAATGTCTTGGTTGGCTCATTGGCGTTGCTGGTTACCGTAACCGTTTTTTGGAAAGCGCCATTGCGGTTGGTATCATATTTTACACCGATTACCCCGCGTCCTCCAGGTGGAATCGGCTCTTTTGGCGAAGTCGGTACGGTACAACCGCACGAACCTGTCGCAGCGGTAATGATAAGTGGCTTGTTGCCGTTGTTAACGAATACAAACTCGCGTTTTCCGTCTGAACCATGTGGAATAGTTCCGTAATCAATGGTTTCATTTTCGAAAAGCATTCCGGCGCCGTCAACTTTTGGCGTGATGTCAACTTTAGTGACTTTCGTCTCAGTCTTAGATGTCGTTTTCTTTGTAGTTTTTGCTGTCTGTGCCTGGGCCGTGAGTCCAAAAACCGCCAGCACCGCTAACATTGCTATTTTTTTCATCTGTTATTTTTTTTAATTAACGAACACAAATCTATTGAAAAAACAAAAACGCCGGTGAATTTTCACTCTTAAAATTGAATTAATTTTTTCGCCACCCGCTTTATTGCCTCAAAATATTTAAATTCGCGGGATTCATCTCACCGCAATACAATTACCATTTTGGCAACGAAAGAGAAGCTTCAAAAGGAAACGCCTTTGATGAAGCAATACAATGAAATTAAGCGAAAATACCCTGATGCCTGTCTTTTGTTCCGCGTCGGGGATTTCTATGAAACCTTTGGCGAGGATGCGATCCGCGCGTCTAAAATCCTCGGTATCGTTCTCACCAAACGCGGTTCAGGTTCAGACGCCGAAACCGCGCTGGCCGGATTTCCGCACCATTCGCTGAATACATATCTGCCAAAATTGGTCAAAGCCGGATTGCGGGTCGCGATCTGTGATCAGCTCGAAGATCCGAAAATGACCAAGACAATCGTCAAACGCGGCGTAACGGAGCTGGTCACGCCGGGCGTTTCAATGAACGATGAAGTATTGACGGCAAAGTCGAATAACTTCCTTGCGTCGGTACATTTTGGCAAAAGGACAATAGGCGTGTCATTTCTGGACGTTTCCACAGGCGAATTTTTGGCCTCGCAAGGCAATTCGGAGTACATCGATAAATTACTGCAGAATTTTCGCCCGAGCGAGATTTTGGTTCAGAAAGTCCATAAAGGCGATTTTAAACAGACTTTCGGCGAAGATTTCCACACATTCCATCTCGAAGATTGGGTTTACAAGGAAGATTACGCCTTTGATACTTTGACCAGTCATTTCGGTACGAATTCGCTCAAAGGTTTCGGAATCGAAGCGTTGCCCGAAGGCGTGATCGCGGCCGGCGCGGTACTTTATTATTTGTCCGAGACACAGCACAATAAACTCAGCCATATTTCGGCTATCCATCGCATCGCGGAAGATGCCTATGTTTGGATGGACCGTTTTACGATCCGGAATCTCGAATTGTACCACAGTTACAACCCGAATGCGGTTACATTGCTCGATGTCATTGACCGGACTTTGTCTCCTATGGGCGGCCGCCTGCTCAAACGGTGGCTGGCGTTGCCGCTTAAGGATATTGAAAAAATCCGGGGACGGCATGAAATTGTTTCCTATTTGATGGATGATCGCGATGCATTGCAAAAAATTCAGCAACAGATCAGGCTGATTTCCGACATGGAACGGTTGATTTCCAAAATCGCCGCCGGGAAAGTATCGCCGCGCGAAGTTGTCTATTTAAAAGATTCGCTCGATGCGATTATCCCGATCAAGGAACTCGCGCTCAAAAGCAAGCAGGACGCGGTCAAAGCAATCGGTGAAAACCTGAATGCATGCGATTTGCTGCGTGAGAAAATAGCCACGATGCTCAATCCTGACGCGCCGGTTGCAATCGCGAAAGGCAACGCAATTTCTTCAGGTATCAGCATTGAGCTCGACGAATTGCGTGCGATTGCCTATTCGGGCAAAGAATATTTGGAAGGCATCGAAAAGCGCGAGTCAGACCGGACGGGAATTTCTTCGCTAAAGATTTCGTTCAACAACGTATTCGGTTATTATATCGAAGTCCGGAATACGCATAAAGACAAAGTCCCGGACGAGTGGATCCGCAAGCAAACACTTGTAAATGCTGAGCGATACATCACCGAAGAGCTCAAGGAATACGAGACCAAAATTCTCGGTGCGGAAGAAAAAATACAAAAACTAGAAGCCGAATTATTTGAACAGCTCGTCGTTTGGATCGGGTCATACATCAAGCAAGTGCAGCAGAACGCGTCGCTAGTGGCGCAGCTTGATTGTCTGGCGTCGTTTGCACAATTGGCGATTGAGAACAAATACGTTTGCCCGACGCTTGACGACGGTTTCGAACTAAAAATCGTAAACGGCCGTCATCCGGTGATTGAAAAGCAATTGCCGGTCGGAACCCCATATATCGCCAATGACGTTCTGCTCAATCGCGAAAACCAACAGATCATCATGATTACCGGGCCGAACATGTCGGGTAAATCCGCCATTTTGAGACAAACTGCGTTGATTGTGCTATTGGCCCAAATGGGCAGTTTTGTTCCGGCTGAAAGCGTGACAATGGGTATGGTCGACAAGATTTTTACACGTGTTGGCGCTTCAGACAATATTTCGATGGGCGAATCGACTTTCATGGTCGAGATGAATGAAACCGCATCGATTCTCAACAATATTTCAGACCGAAGTCTGGTTTTGCTCGACGAAATTGGGCGCGGCACGAGTACATACGACGGAATTTCAATTGCGTGGGCGATCGCTGAATACTTGCACGAACATCCATCGAAGCCCAAAACACTTTTCGCGACACATTACCACGAACTCAACGAAATGACCGACATTTTGCCGCGGATCAAAAATTTCAATGTCTCGGTAAAAGAACTGAAAGACACCGTGCTTTTCCTGCGCAAATTGGTCGAAGGCGGCAGCGCACACAGCTTTGGCATCCACGTCGCTAAAATGGCGGGCATGCCACAGACGGTCATCAACAAAGCGCAAAAACTACTGACGAAACTGGAGAAAGATCATTCGTCTGAAGCGCTCAACGGCAACGGTAGCGCCGACGATATGCAACTGAGTTTTTTCAATCTCGACGATCCGCTGCTTGAAGACATTCGCGATGAAATCATCGGCATCGACATCAATACCTTGACGCCGGTTGAGGCTTTGATGAAGCTGAATGAGATTAAGCGGATGTTGGGGAAGAAGTGAGTCGAAAGTCGAAAGTTGTAAGTCGAAAGTTGAAAGTTGAAAGTCGAAAGTTGAAAGTTGAAAGTCGACCCGAGCCCGCAGGGCGAACTGTACGGAGCGATAGCGGAGTAAAAGTCGAAAGTCGAACGACCAGCTACCACGCATCATCAACTATCAAGCATCAACCAATTGAACTTGGTTTTCAATCGCTTATCTTTTCTGGGTAAATTTTTATGAAAAACCTTTGCGTAATTGGATTTATGTATTAAATTTGCCTCCGCAATATGGTAATAGTATTGGTTCTTTTACATCATGCGAAAATAGCTCAGTTGGTAGAGCGCCACCTTGCCAAGGTGGAGGTCGCGGGTTCGAATCCCGTTTTTCGCTCCATTGTGTACTCCGGGCTCGAGTGGTGGAATCGGTAGACACGCTGGACTTAAAATCCAGTGGGCAGCAATGTCCGTGCGGGTTCAAGTCCCGCCTCGAGTACAAAAAAGATAAGGCGCTGAATTTTATTCAGCGCCTTTTTTATTTTGGGACTCTGAAATTTTTTCAGAGTCTGTAATTACATCGCCTTAAAGTTGATGTCGTTGTAAGCCGTGTCGGTCAGTGTTGTATCGGCATTTTTTTCTTCCATCAATGTTTGGTGCAGGGTTTTAGCCGCTTTGTCCAGCCCAAGGGTTTTTGCATGCGCGCAGAGAGTGCCGTAAGT
>JAEWLD010000143.1 GCA_023393485.1 Bacteroidota bacterium | reverse complement strand
AAGACCAAACGACCACAACCACGACCGAAATGGAAAGTACAGACACGAACTCGTCGGGATCGATGGATAACACTACCGGCTCCGGAACCACGACAGACACGACGGCGACCGGAACCTATGACAATGGCAACACGACCAATACGCCATAATTTTAGTAAAATCTATGTTTAGTTATTTGAGCCGGAAATAAAACGCCGGCTTTTTTTAGCAAAGAATTTTAGTTTTGAGATAATTGCGCTACGAAAGCGGCTCGGGATTCGGCGGGCCGGATTTATACTTATCTTCGGGCAGCGCCACGAATTCCTTATTGTCATTCGGGGGCAAGATGATGCGGCCTTGTTTCCAATCTTCTTTGGCTTGTTCGATGCGCTCTTTTCTCGACGATACGAAATTCCACCAAATAAAACGCTCACCGAGCGGCTCACCGCCGAGCAACATCAGCGTCGTATCTTCTTTGGCGACAAGCAGCGGATCGACACCTTCCGTAAAAACGAGCATCAGCCCGGCGCCATAAACAACGCCCGAAACTTCCAGGCCGCCTTTGACAATGTAAAGCCCGCGCTCAGGATGTTCGCGCGGAAGCTCAAACGTAGCGCCTTTCTGCAATGCGACGTGAAGGTAAAACAATGGCGAATTGACCTTTACATCATTTTTAAGCCCGTACGCGTCGCCGGCGATCAGCCGCATCCAAACACCTTTATCCGTAAAAACCGGAAGCTGGTCGCGCGAATAATTGGCAAACGATGGCGCGGCTTCTTCGTCTTTTTCAGGCAGCGCAACCCAGGTTTGGATCATCTCAAGCCCGCCGGCAAGTGCGGCTGGATCCTCAAAACGTTCCGAATGCGAGATGCCGCTGCCGGCTGTCATCCAATTGACTTCCCCGGGATGAATAATCTGCTCAACGCCGAGACTGTCGCGATGCGTCACCTGGCCGCCGAACAAATAACTGACTGTAGACAACCCGATGTGCGGATGCGGCAAAACGTCAAGGCTTGAGATTTCTTTCGGCATCGCACCAATCGGGCCGGCGTGATCCATAAAAATAAACGGCCCGACCATGCGCTTTAGCCTGAAGGGCAGAATCCGTTTGACATTGATTGCCGCACTCAGCACTGCCGTTCTTGATTCGATTACTAAATCTAACATACGCTTTATTTTTTAGAGTTTCAATTCAATTCACGGTTGTGTTCCGAGTCATTTGGCATACCAAATTTAAAGATTTGGACGCGGGCGGCGTCAATTTCTGTAAACATTAGCCGCAATCTTGTAAAACGTGGCAGCGGTTTCGCGATAACTTTATCGGACTTAAAAAATATCCCATGAAAGTTAAAGCCTTATTCAGAATTGCAGTTTTCGGGTTGCTGCTGACGCTTTCGGCTGCCTGTAAAAACAGCGACGACCGTGAAATACAACGGGAAGGCGAATCAAGCAATGCAACCAATGACAATAATGTTGACACCACAGCCCGTCCGATAGACAGCCTCGGTGTTGAACAAGGAAGCGGCATGAACGCAGAAAAACGTAACGACGACACGATGGATACCCCGCCGTGACCGGAAACGATAATTCTTAAATCGGTGATATGAAAACGCTACGCCATCCGAGCGCATCGATCAACAACCGACATTCCGCGCACTCAACGGCAAATAAGCCAACAAATTCACGCCTGGAAACTGTTGACAACATTGCAAAGGTAGCTGCGCCAACATCGCAGCCCGCTCAAGCCAATGAGCCCAAAGGTTCCGACAAGCCCAAATCAAGGCGGACACAACGCCGACCGAAGCCTTACAGACAAATGCCGGACTGTAAAAGATAAATCGGTCAAAAGCAAAGACGCTGCGGGCAGCAAAAAGAAAGTAATCACAGAAGACTTTGAGCTTTTGCGAGTGCTTTTTTCATGTCAATGCCTTTTTCAAGCACGGGTTTGAAAAGATCGCCTTCGTTTCTGATTCTCGCCACGGCATTTTTTATGGTGAAGTCCGTCATTTTCAGACCCTTTTTTACTTCGTCCCAATGAAGCGGCATTGACACCGTTGCGCCGGGTTTTGGCCGCAGCGAATACGGGCATGCAATCGTGGCGCCCGGCCTGTTCTGCAGATAATCGATATACATTTTCCCGCCACGGTTTTTGATTTGGCGCTCGAGGCTGGTAAAATCAGGAAGCGCATTGTGGACGATGGTAGCGATCAGTTTACCGAACAGCTGTGATTGGTCATACGAATATTTTGCGCCCAGCGGAATATAGATGTGAATCCCGGTTGATCCCGACGTTTTCACGTAACCTGGGACGCCAATCGCATCGAGGACTTTTTTGGTCTCGAGCGCAGCTTCAATCACCTGCTCGAAAGTATTTTTATCGGGGTCGAGATCGATCACGCAGAAATCGGGATTATCCGGATGTTTTACAGTGCTGAACCACGGATTCATTTCAATACAGCCGAGCGACGCCATCCACATCAGCGTATCTTCGTCATCGCCGACCAAAAACTCTTTGTCCTGGCCATCGCTCGTGGT
>JAEWLD010000073.1 GCA_023393485.1 Bacteroidota bacterium | reverse complement strand
AAGCTACTGCGACCGCAGATTGGGAATTTTTCAAGAAAAACCATGTCAGTTTTTCGGCTAATGGCGCAAGCGTCGCCGACAATCTTTTTGAGGATTCCGAAGGGCTTTCCGAGCACAGGATTTTTGGGTATGCCATTGGTTACGGGCTTGACAGCATCATTGGGCCTGTTGAGGTCAAGTATTCGTGGTCGCCTGAACTCGGGCACGGCTATACGTGGTTCAGCGTCGGATTCTGGTTTTGATTTAAATGTTTGCGTTTTTTTAAAAAGCGATATATTTGGCTCCCGGGACCGTTACGTTTAACCGAATTAAGTTACCAACCATTAAAAAATAAAATTATGTCAATCTGGAAAAGGAAACCGTTGAATCAACTGCTCGATGAAGCCACCGAGTCTGAAAAAGGACTCAGGAAAACACTTTCGGCCACCGGGCTTACCGCGCTTGGCATTGGCGCAATCATCGGTGCAGGCCTGTTTTCGATTACCGGAATGGCAGCCGCGAGCAATGCAGGCCCGGCCATCACGATTTCGTTTTTGGTAGCCGCGGTCGGCTGTATTTTCGCCGGACTTTGTTATGCTGAATTTTCGTCGATGATTCCGGTTGCGGGCAGCGCCTACACTTATTCTTTTGCAACGATGGGCGAGTTTGTCGCCTGGATCATCGGATGGGATTTGGTGCTTGAATACGCAGTTGGCGCGGCGACGGTTTCAATCAGCTGGTCGCGATATTTAGGCAAATTCCTCGGCGGTTACGGCATCCACATTCCAGATCAATTTATGTTGTCGCCATTTGAAGGAGGATTCATCAATATTCCTGCGGTTTTTATCGTCATGCTGATGTCGCTCATTCTGATGCGCGGTACAAAAGAATCGGCTTTTATAAACGGGTTGATCGTATTGTTGAAAGTCAGCGTCGTATTGATATTCATCGCTGTGGGTTGGCAATACATCCGTCCGGAAAATTATGACCCGTACATTCCGGCCAATACAGGTGAATTTGGTTCTTTTGGATTTTCGGGAATCATCAGGGCGGCGGCAATCGTATTTTTTGCCTACATCGGTTTTGACGCGGTTTCGACGGCAGCTCAGGAAGCGAAAAACCCGAAACGCGACATGCCGATCGGAATTTTGTTGTCGCTTGCCATTTGTACGCTTTTGTATATTTTGTTCGCGCACGTGATGACCGGCGTAGTGAATTACAGCGCTTTTGCCGGCCAGGACGGAATTGCTCCGGTCGCGGTAGCAGTTGAAAATATGGGGCATGCAAATGCCGCGGGCGTTGTCGTGCCCGAATATCCGTGGTTGAACAATGCGATTTTATTGGCGATTTTGGGCGGTTACGCATCGGTTATCCTTGTGATGCTGATGGGACAAAGCCGCGTATTTTTCTCGATGAGTAAAGATGGCTTGATGCCGAAGGTTTTCTCCGAAGTTCATCCAAAATTCCGCACACCGGCCAAAAACAACCTTTTGTTCATGGTTTTGGTCAGCATCTTTGCGGCGTTTATCCCGGCGCGCGTAGTTGGCGAAATGACGAGCATCGGAACGTTGTTCGCGTTTATCCTGGTTTGTATCGGCGTATTGATCATGCGCAGCAAAATGCCTGAAGCGCCGCGTGCTTTCCGTACGCCGCTCGTGCCGCTCGTGCCGATGCTCGGTGTTGGCGTTTGCCTGTTTATGATGGTTTTCCTGCCGCTTGACACCTGGATTCGACTGATTGTCTGGATGATGATCGGTTTTGACCTTTACCTGTATTACGGCATGAAAAACAGCCATTTGAACCACGGAAATTACTCGCGGGGCAACTTTAAGATGGTTGCCGGTTCTGGCATCGCGATGGTTTTGGCACTTGTCGTCGTGGCGTTTATCCATCATGAAGGCGCTGACGATGCGGGATTGTTTTACTTCTCGCTCGGTTTTGCGGCGCTGCATGCCATCGGATACGCTTATAGTTATATGAAGGAAAGAACAACTATATGATAGTTGCGGACCCTGAACTTGTTTCAGGGTCTTTCATTTTAAATATTTCCCAACAACCGAAAACCGAACCGCAAAAATTTCCGATATTTGTCTACTATGAAAACCTGGAACGGTTTACTGGCACACCTTAAATTTCTGATCAAGAGAAATCCTGAATGACTGGTTGTCAGTTGCTGGTTTCTTCCGCGGCATCCATGCCGGTTCGGTTCGCTTCGGATATATTATCAACTGTCAATTATCATTCAATTGTCAATTCCAACAAATTAGTTATGCCATTATATCATAAATTAGGTCGATTTCCGCAAAAGCGCCATACGCAGTTTGAAAAACCAAATGGCGGTTTGTATTACGAGCAATTGTTCGGCACAGAAGGATTTCACGGGCATTCGTCGCTATTGTATCACGTGCATCGGCCAACACAGGTCAAAGAAATCAAGTCTTCTTTTTCGGTGGAACCGAAAATCGCGATCGGGAAAAATATCAAATCGTTGCTTTTTAAAGGATTCGAACTGAAGCCCGAAGCAGATTTTCTCGACAGCCGCAAAGCGATGCTCGTCAACCGGGACTGCATCATCGGTCTTGCTGCGCCGCAGAATTCACTCCGTGATTATTTCTACAAGAACGCCGATGCCGACGAAATGCTTTTTATTCACAAAGGCAAAGGCAAGTTGCGCACGATGATGGGCAATATTCCGTTTGAATACGGTGATTACCTGATCATTCCGCGCGGCATGATTTACCAAATCGATTTTGAGACGAGTGAGAATCGCTTGTTTTATGTGGAATCATATACGCCGTTTTATACGCCGAAACGCTACAAAAACGCCTCAGGCCAACATCTTGAACATTCGCCGTTTTGCGAGCGCGATTTCAAGTTGCCCGAAGAGTTGGAAACACATGATGAAAAAGGTGATTTCATCATCAAGATCAAGAAAGAAGGCATGATGCACGAGCTTGTTTACGCCACGCATCCGTTTGACGTCGTTGGTTGGGATGGCTACAATTTCCCGTACGGCTTCAGTATCCATAATTTTGAGCCGATCACAGGCCGCGTCCATCAGCCGCCTCCAGTGCATCAGACATTTGAAACCGCGGCGTTCGTGGTTTGTTCGTTCTGTCCGCGTTTATATGATTATCACCCTAAATCGATTCCTGCGCCGTACAACCACAGCAACATCGATTCTGATGAGGTTTTGTATTATGTCGACGGGGATTTCATGAGCCGGAACAACATAGAACAAGGCCATATCACGCTGCATCCGAAAGGCATTCCGCACGGGCCTGCGCCGGGCGCGATGGAACGCAGCATCGGAAAAACCGAGACTGAGGAACTGGCTGTCATGGTTGATACGTTCCGGCCGTTGATGGTGACCGAAGAAGCGATGAAGCTTGACGACGGCCAATATTATAAGTCCTGGGTTGAATGATTTTTAAGCACAAACTTCCGGGCGACCCAGTCGTATTGGGAATGGGTTACGCGGGTACAGGTGCCATTTTCCTGCTCGCCGACTTTACGTTCTTTTTATTTGTGGCGTTTGCCCTCGGGGTTGCCGGAATTTCAAAAGGCGCCGACAGTTTGACCTTGTTTGAGTCAAATCCGGACTTGTTCACTGTAGAAAGTAAAAAAAATATCGATGACGGCCGTAACATCAGCGGATTTGCAATGCTGGCAGCCTTGGTGTTGCTGATTTATAAAGCCGTCGTTTACCTGATCAATTAAAACAAAAGATTATGTCAAAAGAAATCACTTCCGTAGAATACGGACTCGAAAAAATATTTGAAGGCGCGCAGGATTTCTTGCCGCTTTTAGGAACAGATTACGTTGAATTTTACGTCGGCAACGCCAAACAGGCTGCGCATTTTTACAAAACAGCATTTGGTTTTCAGTCTTTTGCGTACGCCGGGCTTGAAACCGGAATGCGCGACCGGGCTTCATACGTGTTGAAACAGGACAAAATCCGATTGGTCCTGACAACTGCGCTCAACAGCAATTCCCCAATTGGCGAGCATGTCAAAAAACATGGCGACGGTGTTAAAGTCGTGGCGCTTTGGGT
>JAEWLD010000070.1 GCA_023393485.1 Bacteroidota bacterium | reverse complement strand
ACCGTATATCCATCGCGAATATAACCAGGCCGAGCTGGTCAGGATCAACGACTATCAGGAAATGGACACGGCCGGGCTTTTACAATTATGGCTGTCCCTCAACCATCAGATCACACGGGTAATGTCTTCAGCAACCGATGAGCGGCTAAACCTGAAAATCAAATTCACCGACGGTACGCTGTCGGATTTGAGGTTTATCATGCACGACTATCCCGAGCACATCGAACATCATGTCCGACAAATACTGAGCTGACCCGCTTGTTGGCATTTCGCGGCAATCGAATTATTGACTATATTTAATAAAAAACTAAAGTGACTATCCGAATCGCTGGTGTTCCCGAACACTTCAACCTGCCGTGGCAATTGTGCCTCGAACAAAATGAATTCGCCCAAGCCGGCATTGATCTCCAATGGACCGACGTTCCCGAAGGCACGGGCAAAATGTGCCAGATGCTCAGAAATAGTGAAACCGATATCGCGGTAATATTGACCGAAGGAATCGTCAAAGACATCGTATCGGGCAATCCATCCAAAATTGTACAGGTATATGTCGAGACGCCACTGATCTGGGGAATCCACGTCGCAGCGCATTCCTGGTTCAAAAATCTAAATGAACTTGAAAACACTGTCGCGGCAATCAGCCGTATTGGATCGGGATCGCAAATGATGGCCTATGTGAATGCCTCGAATCAAGGTTGGAACAACGGAAATCTCAAATTTCAGATCGTCAACACTATTGACGGCGCGGTAGAAGCGCTCACCGATGGTACGGCCGACTATTTCATGTGGGAACGATTCATGACCAAACCGCTTGTCGATGCGGGTATTTTCAGGCGCGTTGCCGATTGCCCGACGCCGTGGCCTTGTTTTGTGATCGCGGTTCGCGATGCAGTGCTGCAAAATCATTCCGATGCCGTTAAAAAAATACTCGAAATCGTCAACAGCCAAACCAAATTGTTCAAATCGATTCCCGGAATCGAAACCATCCTGGCCGAACGTTTCAATCAAAAAACACACGATATTGCGCAGTGGCTCGCAATGACCGAATGGTCGCAGTCGCCGCCGACAGAAGATATGTTAAACAAAGTCCAAAATCAACTCGCCGAACTTTCGCTTATTGATAAAAAGGGTACTTTTGCCGAAATTGTTAAAGCATTGTAGCTGCGCTTTTTAACGGTGATGAAATTCAAAGATATCCAGTTCCAGAAAATTCGGGAAAGCCTGACGGTCAAAAAGCCCTGGGATTCGATTATTATTTTTTTGCTCAATATCCTGATCGCCGTTCCGCTGTTTTTGATCATTCACCAGAACATCATCGACCCGGAGTGGCCGTTCAGCATTGACCGCATTTTGATGTTCATTGCACTGATCGTCATTTTGCAGTTGCTTTTGCGGCTTTTGCGCAAGGTCATCATCGTTTTTATTTTTCTGTACCTGTTTTTTCTGGCTTACGGAAGCCTTTTCGGCAACTACGGTTTTGGCCGCGTTTATGAAGATTACCGTTCAATGGTCTATGCGATGGCCGACGATCCGAATCCGCAGGACATCATCATTTCCAAGCTTTTGCCGTTCCCCAACAAGTCGGCGATTTTGCGTTCAATCGAATACGAAAATCCCGAAGTCAGGAATTTTGCCGTCATGGCCACAACCAAGCATTTTACCAATTTCAAAAAATACGGCGAATACAGGACACTCGTCCAATGCTTCGCGGTTTTTACCGAAATCAACAGCCGATGGAATTATGTCAGCGACCCGAAAGGCCGCGATTACATTGCCACGGCGAGCGAGTCTTTGCCTTATTTGTCGGGCGATTGTGACGACCACGCGATCTTGATGGCTGCCTGTGTGCGCGCCATTGGCGGTACACCGCGATTGATCCATACGACCGGTCATATTTATCCGGAAATCCTCGTCGGACGTAAAAAGGAACTTGAAAACATCAATTACCTGATCAAGAAATCACTGTTCCCGAAAGAAAGCAAAGGCCGCGAAATCCATTATCACATCGATGAGTACGGACAAGTCTGGCTTAACCTCGACTATACGGCAAAATATCCCGGCGGCCCGTTCATGTCCGAAGAAATCCTCGGCGCATTGACGCTGAACTGATTTTTCACGCCGCAGCCAAATTTTAACAGTTGCTTTTTATATCTTAGCGCAATCGCGGCGCAAGCCGATAAATCAATCGCTATGAAGAAACTTCTTTTCCTTGTCCTGTTTTCTGCCACGTTTGCCAGCGCACAGGAAGAAGAAAAAATGTTGGACGGCCGAAGCGAGGTCCGTGTAGACCTGCTCTCATTGGCACTCAAATCAGAAGTCAACCTCACTTACGAATACTTCATCAACAAAGACTGGTCGGTCGGGGTATTTGGCGGCTACTCGAGCAGCAGCAAGCTCGATGACGATTTTGATTCGGGCAATCGCAACAACCTTCCGAAATACGAAATCAATCCGTTCGTTCGCTACAACCTCTCAAAAAGCCAAAAAAGTTTCTATTTTGCCGAAGTTTTCGTCTCGGCAAACGGCGGCGATTTCAAGGAAACCGTCAGGCGCGTCAACGGCGATGGCAACGGCTATTACGTCAATGAGAAAAGTACATATTCAGATATCGGCATTGGCGCCGGACTCGGCTACAAACTCTACATTAAGGAAAGAATCGGGATTGAGCTCAATTTCGGGTTCGGGCGCAATTTGTTCGATACCGGGAAAAGTCCGGATGCGATTTCCCGCGTCGGGCTCAGCGTAGGCTATCGCTTTTAGATTTGATTGGCTTTAAAAAAATAAATCATGAATAAATTCAAATATATTTTCAGTGTTTTTGCGTTGTTGCTGATTGCCTGCGACTCGGATGACGACGGGTTTTACAATACCGTCTATGTCCAGGCCGATGAATTGATGACGATCGAAAATCCGGCCAGCGCCTACTCCATCGGCGATGTGATCCAGATTGAAGCGCATGTCCCAAGATTGTTGGACGAGCCCGGCCAGCCCCAGCTGCTCGATGTAATGCAGACAACCAATGCCGGGAGTTTCCAGTTCAGTTTTGTTCTTGAGCGCCAAAATGCTTCGGGCGAATGGGAATTGGTTGACTTGACCGGCGATTATGTTGCCGGGACTGAAGGTTCGGCCAATATCGGCTATTATGTCCAGGGCTTTGCCGAATATGACAGCATTGCTGACAGTTATCTTTACAACGGCGGTATAGCGCTTGACCAGGCCGGAACTTATCGCCTGAACTTCAGCAATAACACCGACTTTTACAACAAAGTATATTTTGTATCAGACAGTCCGGGCAATAATATCGTGGTCAATATTTTCTCGTCGGCGAGTGATTTGGATGCCTCTGGCACGTTTCAGTTTACGGTGAATTAATCACCAATCGATTTTACTTTTTCCTTTTGCCATGAGCCATTCATTGGCGCGGCTGAAATGCCTGTTGCCAAACCAATATCCTTTGTTTGCGCTTAATGGCGACGGATGGCCCGATTCTAAAATCAGGTGTTTGCGCGAATCGATCAAAGACGCTTTCTTTTTGGCATGACCGCCCCAAAGCAGGAAAACGACGTGGTCTTTTTGGTTCGAAACGGTTTTTATCACTGCATCGGTGAAAGTTTCCCAGCCTTTGCCCTGATGGCTCGCAGCCAGTCCTTCGCGCACAGATAGTGTCGCATTCAAAAGCAGAACGCCCTGTCTGGCCCAATGCCCGAGATTTCCCGTCTGCGGCACGGGTTTTCCCAAATCCTGCCTGATTTCCCCGAAAATATTCCGAAGCGAAGGTGGAAACGCAATTCCGTCATTGACCGAAAAACACAATCCGTGCGCCTGTTTCGCACCGTGATAC
>JAEWLD010000013.1 GCA_023393485.1 Bacteroidota bacterium | reverse complement strand
CCCATAAGTACGGTACTGCTTGTGTCTTTCATCTGTTTGGCCAGTTCGGGTTGGCTCAGCCTACCGATTGAATCCGATGATTTTTCCCATGAATAATTAATGCCTGGCTTTTTTGGCGGCACGATGTTGATATGGTTGTTTGATTCGGCACCGGGCAATATAGACAGAAGAAAAAACGTCACAAAGCTGATGAAGATATACAGCCTGATCGGTGCCAGATAAGACATCCGTTTGCCTGACAGATAGACCTTTGTCAATGAGCCCGGGCGCAGCAGCAGATTCCTGATCGTCTTCCAGAACGCGTTTTCATAATGCGTCAGGTCTTCAAAAAAATGGATGAATAAATGATGGAAAGTCTTGCGCGTCTCGGTATTTTCCTGTCCGCAGTTCGGGCAATAGCGCTGATCGACCACATGGCTGCAATTGAGACAGGTCTTGTCTTCTCTTAACGGACTTTTCGACATAAAAAGTGATGATTTTTTGTCGGTTAAAACTAACAAAAAATCATCACATAATTAAATTGACGAAATCCGAAACGCACTATTTGAGTATTTCGGCGAAGAAATCCTTCATGTGCTGCCACGAACGCCTGTCTGCCGCCTCATTGTAAGCGACGCCTTTAGAGATGTCGTTTCCTGCCGTCGGCTCGGTAAATGCATGGACGGCGCCGGCATAATAAATCATTTGCCAATCGGCTTTTGAATCATTCATTTCTTTTTGGAAAGCGTCTATTTCCGACTGCGGAACATTGGGGTCGATCGCGCCGTGGCAAACCAATATTTTTGTGTTGATTTTCTCTACCGGACGCGATGCATCGCGACCCAATCCGCCGTGGAAAGACACAACGCCTTTGACCGGCATTCCGGCCCGCGCCGCTTCCAAAACCCCGGTGCCGCCAAAACAATAGCCAATCATCGCGACGTTGTCTTTATTGGCGCCCGATCTAACCAATTGCTCGAGGGCCAGCCGGATGCGGCGCTGGTAATCTTTGTAGTTCTTTTTGTAATATCCGGCTTGCTTGCCGGCTTCGGCATTGTCCTTTGGGTAATTGCCTTCGCCGTAAATGTCTGCGATGAAGACATAATAACCCATCGCCGAGAGCTTTTTTGCCACTTCTTTCTCATGCGGCTGGATGCCTCGCCATGCCGGTAGGATCAGAATGCCGGGCCGGGTGCTTTTGCCATTTTCAGGCCCGATGGCGATGCCGTTGAGTTTTTGGTTTCCGTCGTTATAGGCAACCGTTTTCATTCCGTCTTTTTGCGCGTTGGCGGGCAATGCTGCAATCATCAGCAATAACATCATTTTTTTCATGACCGTCGTTTTGATAAAGTTACGCAAGCGGCGTGATTTTACAAAGAAAAAGCCTCAAATCGAGGCTATTTGCTTTTGAGCGGTTTTGAATCGGGTTCGCTGAGCCGCGATTGCGGAATGATCGTGTTGTCCTTTGCAGGATTTTCCGCCGATTGCCCTGTCGAGCGCTCGATTTCTTTTTTGCGTTTCTCGACAGCCTGTTGCTGTGCCTGCGCGTTTTGTTGCGCCGGAGTCGAAGGCGCGGCCGCGTTCTCTATCCTGCGCTGGACCTCGCGCGGCGGTTGCTGCTGGATTTTATCGTCTAGGTCCGTCCGTCCGTCATCGCGTGTCGTCTGCGCCTGCATTGATCCGAAGATGAAAAGCATGGCGGCTGTACAAAATATTGTTTTCATGATTTCCCTGTTTTATATTTAAAGATACGTCATTCATATCGGACAGCTCTGACCCAAACCCGGATTAACCTATGTTTAACCCAATTTCGGATTTCGTTAACTAGCGCATAATTGCTATTTTTACGGCAAAAACAATATGCAATCGACCGCGAAAACACCCGAGGATTATATCGACCAGCTGCCAGATGACCGCAAAGCTGCCATGGCGGAACTCCGAAGCATATTAAAGAAAAACCTGCCGGAAGGCTTCAGGGAAGGAATGGGCTACGGAATGTTGTGCTATTCCGTTCCGCATTCGATATATCCGCCGGGCTACCACTGCGACCCGAAACTGCCGCTGCCGTTTATCAGCGTGGCATCGCAAAAAAATTTCATCGCGCTTTACCATATGGGAATTTACGCCGATAAGGAACTCCTGGACTGGTTTGTAAGCGAATACCCGAAATACGCCAAACATAAGCTCGACATGGGCAAAAGCTGCATCCGTTTCAAAAAACCGGATGATATTCCAATGGCGCTGATTGCCGAGCTCGCAACCAGGGTAACGCCTGAACGATGGATCGAAACCTACGAGTCGGCGTTCAGGAAAAAGTGATGGAATCCTACAACATTGTAAGATAATCATGTAAGTGAATCATCGGCGCAAAAATGCAAATTTGTTATACCTAACAATTTGCCATGAGTACGATTACACAAACCTCGAGAATCATATTTTCCAAATTCGCCATACAGATCAAATTGCTTTTGTGGAAATTCAAATACGTCTCGGCAGATATGATCAAGCATTAATTTTTTGAGGTTAATGCAAAAAATGCCTTCCGCACACCGGGAGGCATTTTTTATTGGGTTTCGTTTTTCAGTTCGGGAATGACATGGTCGAAATTGATCGTAAACCCTGCAATTGTGCCCGATGCGGCCGCCACGGAAATTGCGCGGTGTTCGGCGGTATTGTCGCCGGCAGCGTAAACACCGGGGATTGAAGTCCGCCGCTGCTCGTCAATTTCGATATGGCCTTTCGAAGTCATTTTACAGCCGAGATTTTCGGCAAGCGGGCTTTGCTGGCGAAACGGGATCGATGCGTACATCACGCCGACCGGCAGGTTTGAACCGTCGGCAAAATGAACGGACTCAAGTCTTCCCTTGGTGTGCCTGACGCTTTCGATTCCTGTTTCAATGATTGAAATGCCGAGCTGTTGCAAGGTTTCGGTTTCCTGCTGGCGCAATTGCGAGACGCCATCGGTAAGAACTGTTATTTTCGGCGTCCAGTTGTAAATCAGCATCGCGACGTGGAAAGCGGCCTCGCCGTTGGCCATGACCGCCGTCGGCTGGTCCTTGACTTCGTAGCCGTGGCAGTACGGGCAATGAAGGATCGATTTTCCCCAGCAATCAGGAAAGCCGTCGATATCGGGAAAAACATCGGTCAAACCCGTACACAGCAATAGCCGTTTGCCATGGAAAACCTTTCCCGTTCGGGTGACAACGTGAAAAATATCGTTTTCCTTTTTAGCGTCGACGACCTCGTCATCAAAAAAAGACACCGACGGATATTGCCGCACCTGCGCCCTGGCGGCCCTGATGATTTCAGCTGGCGGTTCGCCATCGCGCGTAATGAAGTTGTGGGAATAGGGCGAATGCCGGTTACACGGTGCGCAGCCGTCAATTACCATGACCGACCGGAGTGCGCGCCCCAGCGTCAGCGCGGCCGAAAGCCCAGCGATGCTGCCGCCCACGATGATTACGTCTAGTTGGTTTTCTGTCATACTTAAAAATACGAAAACCACCCAAACAGCGAAATTGCAACGGGTAATCTTAAGAGAAATTTAGATATTCATCAGGAATGTGTCCTTGTTGAGCCCTGAATTCTGGAACTGGAAATTCATATTGACCACTTCGCCAAGCACGCGCTTGAGGTTCGCGAAATTGTTCGGCTTTTTGATGTACACATTCGCGCCGTGGATAAACGTTTCCTCGATGTCTTTATCTGTTGACGAGGTTGAATAGATCGCAACCGATAAATCGTTATAGCGCGCATGTTCGCGGATTTCGATAAGACATTCAACGCCCGATTTATACGGCATGTTCAAATCGAGGAACAAAATGTCGGGCTTTTTGTTCTTTTCGAGATATTCCAGCAAATTTCGGCCATCTTCAAGCATGGTGAGATTGGTCGCGATCTTGAGTTCACTCAGCGCGTCCCGAAAAGTGTTGCGGTCATCCAAATCATCGTCTACCAGAAGTATTTCAATGGAAGCCTTGTGCGTGCTCATCTTATCCTTATTTGGGGGTAAAAATAATAATATTCCGCAATTGCAGGTCATACGTCGAAATTTAATCGACGAAATGCACATGCATTGCCGATGAATTACATCACTTCACCGGCAGAAAAACAGAAAAAACTGACCCGACGCCGACCTTGCTTTCAACGCGGATATAGCCTTTGTGGTTCTCGATGATCTTCTTGCAGATCGCCAGGCCGATGCCGGTGCCCGCGAAATCGGTCTTGCCATGCAGCCGCTGGAACAGCTCGAAAATCTTGTGTTCGTATTTTTGCTCGAACCCAATGCCATTGTCAGCGACCGCTATTTTCCAGTACTTTTTTGACTTGTGCTCGTCGGGCTGGACTTCGGTGCAGGTGATTGAGATTTCCGGCGGAACGCCCTTCTGGCTGTATTTGATTCCGTTTGATATCAAGTTCGAAAGCAATTGCCGAAATTGGAATGCGATCACCGATGCCTTGGGCAGGTCTTCGGAAACTATCTTTGCATTTTTTGATGCGATGGACTCCTCAAGGTCGGCCAATACTTCGGCCAACAGTGCATTGAGGTCGACCTTTTCAAATGCCATTCCCTTGAAATTGGTCGTCGAATAACTTAAAAGCGCTTCGATCAGGCGCTGCATACGGT
>JAEWLD010000241.1 GCA_023393485.1 Bacteroidota bacterium | reverse complement strand
CGATAAATGTTATATTTGTGGCCGTCGCAAAGCCAACGCCGACGCAAACCGTTACTATGAATTGCAAGATCTGCGGAACCCAAACCAGGAAAGTATTCGACACCCAGGTGCTTTACAAATATCAGGTCGATTATTTCCAATGCCCGTCCTGCGAGTTTGGCCAGACTGAAAAACCGTATTGGCTTGAAGAAGCCTATATCAGCTCGATGAATTTGTCCGATACCGGTGTAATGCAGCGCAGTGAGCGAATGTCAAAAATCTGCACGTCGCTGATTTGCCTTTTCTTTAAAACCAAAGGGAAATTTTTGGATTACGCTGGCGGTTACGGCGTGTTTACGCGGGCCATGCGCGACATCGGTTTTGATTTTTACTGGACTGATCCGTATACAAAAAACGTGATTGCGCGCGGTTTTGACGGCAGCCTCGATGACCGCTACCAGGCCGTCACGACGTTTGAAAGTTTCGAGCATTTCGACGATCCGATGGCCGAAGTCGAAAAAATCCTCAAATTGACAGACACAATTATCCTGACTACAGATGTTTCGCCAACGTTGCCGATTGATAAAAACTGGTGGTATATTGCAGCCGAACACGGGCAGCACATCGCGTTCCATTCGCGTAAGTCATTTCAGGTGATGGCAGAAAAATTCGGCCTGCATTACTACAATACGCGCAACGTCCACATTTTGACGCGAAGGAAGTTCGGATGGCTTGCTTCGTTGTTTTTCAAATTTCCTTTTGCCAAGCATATGCTTTATCTCGGTTATTTTCTTTTTTGCCCGTTTTTGAAGTCGAAATCGGTTGACGACATGAACAGTTTTTACCAGAAGAAACAGACCGCATAATTCCCAATGAAAATCAAGAGCGGGATCATCAGCACCAAAAAAATCAAAGACCTGTTCGTTTACGGATTCGGTCAGGCGATCAATTTGCTGAGTCCGCTGATTGTCATGCCTTATCTGATTGCGGTTTGCGGCGAAGAAGGCCTGGGTAAAATCGGCGTCGGGTTTTCATTGGCGCTGATTCTTTGCGGAATCGTTGACTACGGCTCATACATCAAAGGCGTCAAAGACATTTCAATCAACCGGCATGACCGCGCTTTTGTGCGTTCGCGGCTCGAGGCGATCTATCTTTCAAAGTTCATTTTGCTTTTGGCCGTACTCGCAATAACCGCTTTGATGATTGTTTTCATTCCGTTTTTTGCACGCGAGAAAACCATGTTTTTTCTTAGCCTGACAATTGTCGTCGGGCAATTTTTGAATCCGGCGTGGTATTTTCAGGCGACCGAGAATTTCAAGTGGATTTCGGCTATCAATATCCTGTCGAAAGTCATTTATGTCGTTGCCATTTTTACGATGGTGAAACTGCCCGGCGACTACATTTATGCCAACTTGTTTTTTGGCGCCGGCGCAATCACCGCTAACCTGGCGGGATTCATTTTCGTGGCCAGAAAATACCGATTGTCGCTCGCCGATTTCCCGCTTAAGCCGGCGGTCGATATTCTCAAAAACGAGTTTTCGTTTACTGTATCGCAGTTCTTTTTGTCGGTTTACCAGTTTTTCCCGATCATGATCATCAGTTATATCGGCGGCGATTATATGGCCGGACAATACCGCGTAATCGATCAAATCATTTCGATATTCAAATCATATCTCAACATCTTTTTCTATTTTGTTTACGCCAATGTCTGTTATGAAATCGACAAAAGCCTCAAAAAAGGGCTGGCCGTCTGGAAGTTGTACAACGGATTGAACTTCCTGTTGATTTTCGGGCTGATCATCGTGTTCTTTATTGGCGCCGAACCGATTTTCATGTATTTCAAGATCGATCCGTCGCAAATTGGAATCGTCGCGCATTATTTCAGGATTGGGCTTGCCGTTCCGCTTCTGATCGCGATTTCGCAGCCGCTGCGCCAACTCATGTTTGCTTTCGATAAAAATAAAATCTATATTACCATCACGATTTTGGCGACCATCGTCAACATCATCCTTTTGATTTGGCTTACAGGAACGCTCGGCCTCAAAGGTTCGCTGCTGTCAATGGTTGCCGTTGAAATTGCAATCATCATTTTATACATTTTTGTCCTAAACCCGTTTTTTAAGACGCCGCATGAAAATCCAGTTAACACGTAACCGTATATACCAGATTTTGTTCGGGATTTGCGTCGCGGTCACTTATCTGAACATCTACGAACTCACCTTTGCGGTCTGGGCGGCGGTTTTTGCCTTTACGATAAGGCGGAAATATTCGCTTACGGTTGTGAAATACGTGCTGTGCTTTGCGGCGATTTTTGTGATTGCCTGGATTTCATCGCTTTTTGGCGAGTATACCGAATACAATTTTTTCCGCGACATCAGTTATATGGTCAAGCCGATACTCGGCATTCTGGTCGGTTATCAGCTTTGCCGGAATGTAGACATCAAGCCGTTCCGCATGATTATGTACACCGGTTTGGTCGTCGCGGCCTTACACCTTGGAATCATCCTTTTTTCGATGGTTGTCTACCGGATTTCGAACATTCACGAGTTGCGGCATTACACGGGCTATTTTGGCGATTTTGAAGTGTATGCTTTGCTTGTGGCGTGTTTTCCGTCAAAACTCGGGTTTGAGATCTCGCGTAAGAAAATGTGGCTCTACATTGCAATTCTCGGATTTTCGTCGTTTTTGTATTTGTCGCGCGCCAATTTCATCCAGTTCGCGATACTTTTCCTTGCGATGAAAGGCTACATGCAATTGACCAAACGCGCGTTGGTTGTGATAGGCGCATTGATTTTATTTGCCGGGATCGGCTATGCGATAATCTACAACATGCATTTTACCCGCAACGGCAAAGGGCTTGAAGGCTTGATGTATAAAATCCAGAATGCCCCGATCGAGGCTTTCGCGACAAAAATCAACAAAAACGATTGGCAGGATTTCAATGACAATTACCGTTCATTTGAAAACATCATTACCGTCAGGCAGGTTTCGTCGCACGGTACAAATGCTGTCTTGTTTGGCGAAGGACTTGGCGCGACGATTGACCTCGGACGAAAACTCTATACCAATGACGGCGAATTCATCCGCTATTTGCCCACGCTCCACAATGGTTTTATGACTGTTTTGTTGAAAGCCGGGCTTTTGGGCGTATTGCTTTACCTGTTGTTTCTTTACTATTTGTCTAAAAATGGCTATTCGCGAAACCCGATTGTGCAGAACATCAATTACTTTTTGTCGGGAACGGCGGTATACATGCTTCTTGCAACCTGGGTTTTGCTCGGGCTATATCTTAAAATCGACAATAAGGCGCTGATTATCGGTCTTGTCATCGGCTATAAGGAACTGCTGATCAGAAACCAAAAAACTGTTGAACCAACATGAGCAGGCCGACCAGGATTTTCGCCGACTGCCATGTTTTTGACGGAACGCCGCAAGGCAGCACGACTTACCTCAAAGGATTGTACAGCGAGCTGATTAAAGATAAAGACAAGATGTTTTACCTCGCCGCGAACGACGTCAAGCATCTCGAGCGGATTTTTGGCCGGCGCGACAATGTAGTTTATCTCTAATACAGGTGGCACAATAAATTCATGCGGCTGCTTTTTGACATTCCGGCGCTGGTG